>NZ_JAUBTF010000022.1:87696-96767 GCF_036702355.1 Microcoleus sp. D3_18_C4 | reverse complement strand
CTACCGAAACTGGTCTAAACTAACTATGTTATTCTACCACAAATATAGTCTGTCTACTTACGCCGAGCTGTACTAGGACGGTCGATAGTCTATTGAGAGAGCTGTTCCCACATATACCCGAAAACAAGTTTCAGTTGTTGGTAATCGATACTCAAGGTTGTGATTTAAAAGTTTTAGGAGGCTGTCATAGACTTTTGAGAAATGGATTAAAATATGTATCCGTAGAAATTAGTGAGGACCCTTTGTATGAAGGGGGATGTACCCATGAGCAAATTACTGATTTTTTAAAGCTTTATGGGTTTAGAATGAAAAATATGTTTATTCATTCTGCTGGTTGGGGAGAAGCTTTTTATGTGAAACACCCCAAATTGGCTATTTTCAAGAGCTTTGGTAATAATACTGATAGCAATAAGATTTCTTGGGATAATTTAGCCTTGCATAAGCCCTGTCAACAAAGTTCCTACTATCAATTTTTCACCCCTGAGCTTGTTAAAAAACAAAGTGCCGTTAACGGCATTAAGAATGGTCAGTTTAGTTTTCATACGGAAAAAGAGGTAAACCCTTGGTGGCAGGTTGATTTAGAAAAATGTTATGAATTGAAAGAAATTAAGATATATAACCGACTCAATTCATGTTCTGAAAGGGCAAGGACATTGCGAGTTTTGCTGTCCTCTGATGGTGGTAAGTGGGAAGAAATTTACGCCAATGACGAAGGTAGTATTTTTGGCGGTGTTGACAACAATCCTTTAATTATTCCCATTGATGGAAAGGTTGCCCGTTATGTTCGCTTACAATTGAACGAAGAAAACTATCTTCATTTAGATGAAGTGGAAGTCTATGGAAGGTGAGCTGTTAGTGATATCTGTTAAATATTAGGATTAAAACTAGGTTGATTTGTGAGGGTTGCACAATCATAAGATGATTTGGTAATTTGGGATCTTCGATTGTGGGGGCGGACAGTCCTTCGCCCCTACAGGATGATCAACAGAGCATCCCGCAATTAATTATGCAAGGCCGAACTCCGGTTAGATCAACAATAAGTCCCTTATCAAATATAGACACAACTTCAGTGATCTTATTTAATTGCTTCCATATTCAAACTAACCGGATCGCGAGAACTATCGGGAAAATTAGTGATATCCGTGGTTCCCGGTTGCCACATTCTTACTTCCTTGAAGTTAGCAACTTCTAATAGAAGATGCTCTAAACTAGCTTGATTAAAAATTGTTTTGTGATAGTTGAACTCATAGTCTTGTCCTCCCATCAATCGTCCTAGAATAGGTCCAATACAATTGCCATGCTCATGATACATTTTGATAATTAAATCCAAATTGGGAACAGCTAGTCTGAGAATACCATTAACTTTTAAAACTCGATGCCATTCCTTTAATATGCGGGGAATCTGAACATGAGAAAAATGTTCCAGACAATGAGAAGCATAAATTAAATCAACACTTTCATCAGCAAAAATAGAGAGATCATCAATAGCACGGACATAGTCTATATGTGGTGCTGGCCGAATATCAATATTAATAAATTCTGGGTGATCAAGATTACCGCAACCCAGGTGTAAATAAATGGGTTCCTTTGGCATTTTCATTGTCTCAGGGACACTATCAGAATCAACTTGATAGCCATACACTTCAACTTCGTCTAAATGTAAGTAATTCCTTTCTAGTAACTGCAACTTCACATATCTTGCTATTCGGTTAATTTCAACTATTAGGGGAGAACCATTAATACCACCAAAGGGCTTACTTTCATTGTAAATATAAACCTGTTCCCAATCAACTGCATCTACAGAAATTAGTACGGTTAACGTATTAGCCCTGTCGTAACAATCATCGAGACGATTATAAATCTTGACATCTTTAATGTGAAAATAATCTTGTAAATCCACCTGCCACCAAGGCTGTTCCTCAATATCCGTATGAAATCCAAATTTACCATTCTTCACACCATTAACGCCACCGGGAGCATCATTTTCTCTTGCTCCACCATATACAGAACTTTGTGTAGCAGGTTTCTTAAGGGCTATATTCATAAAATATGGTGGTGATATTAGTTCTATCATTTCTTTAGGGTAAAACAACATGAATTTTTTTTGTTCATAAGAATTTTTCCATCCTTCAAACTCATATTCATTAGTCCTCACACTGGGAAAAATATAGAAAGGAAGACGAGCAAAAATGGTTTGATATGGTAATTCCTCAGCTATGTGAAACAAATGATCATGGGAATAATGCAGAAAGAAAGGGCAGTATAACTTTTGTAAATTGGGTGAAATCATTGATAAGTTATTACCAAATGTTCCCTGTCCAATTACTAAATGTTTGGCGCTGAGGATTGTGTTTACATCTTCTTCTAAAGAATTGGATTGAACCCTAGCATTATATCTAATTAACAGTTCATCAATACAAGGATTAAGTCGATCAGGCTCAGTGACAACTACAATATCTTGATAATTACCATGTTCTATGATTTTTTGGTAGTAACTTAAAGGAGGCTGAATATATAAAGGGTGTACATTAAAATTAGAAAAAACATCCCCCGAACGAATATGTATAACCAAAGTTCTTTCACCAATACTTTTATCTTCTCTATAGGGAACTAGATTGAATATTGTGTTGTGTAAAATTTTCAGACTTTCCGAGTTAGGAATTATTAGCTCTGGAACGATAAAAAAGTTACCCTTTATTTTTACCAACCAAGAAGTTGGTTTAGAAGTGGAAAAGTTTATTTCTCCTTGATTTAATTTAAGGTAATAATGTCCAGGGTGAACGAGTTTGCCTTTATAACTCTCCGCTAAATAAATCCCATTTAACAATTGAAATAGACTATTGCCTAGTCTTAAAAATTCATCTATCTCAAATATATAGGAAATATTTTCACTCCCGTTTAACTCTCTCCAGTTGGATATATTATGCTCACTGGAAAAGACTTCTATCTGATATCCTATTTTTTCCAGTTCACTAAAGTTTAATAATGACTTATTCATATCAATACTGTTCATAGAAACTAATTCTCCTTTTCGAGATTTGAAGTGACATTCATAGGCTTCAGGATTCAGTTCTAGGGCGCGACGGTATGTAGCGCTCGCCTCATCCCAGTGATTCAATTTCCGTAGAAGATCCCCTAACTGCAACCAGACTTCCCAGTTATCGGGTTGAACCTGCAAAAGATTGTGATAAGCTTCCACATTGTCTGGATTGAGTGCTATAGTGTGGCGGTACGAGGCTATGGCTTCTGCTAAATGGGACTGATTTCGCTGTTGCACTGTATTTGCCAAGGCATAAGCAATCCAATCAGCTTCAGGGTTCAACTCACTTGCACGGGTATAAGCTGCGATCGCCTCATCCAGTTGACCAAGTTTTGCTAAACTATTACCTAGCCCCACGTAACTTCCAAAATGTTCGGGATTCAATTCAATCGCCTTGCGAAAGCCTACAGCCGATTGTTCCCACTCTTGTTGTTGAGCTAGGGCCTCTCCTAGGTGGTGGTAACTCCAAGAAAAATCTGGTTTAAGTTCTATTGCATGGCGGTATGCGGTGACTGCTTCATCGTATCGACCCAGTTTGGCTAGGGCTTCCCCAATCTGATGGTGTGCCCAGGAATCGTTGCTATTGAGTTCAAGTGCCCGACGGTAAGTGGCGATCGCTTCTTCTGAATTACCTTCCTGTTGCTGTTGCTGGTCTTTGTCGAATTCGCTCATAGCCGTCTCATCCTTATATCTGCGATATATATCTGCGATAACTTTTTATTTACAACTATCAAGTTATCAGTTTACACGCAGTGGCGCAACGCTTTACAGCACTGGCTTGTCTATATTACCAGCTTTTTCTACAGCATCACCACTCAGATCGGACTCAATAGTGTTGAGGGAGGAGTCAAGGGCGGGAGATCGCTACCTGGTCCCACTCCAAACTTCCCGGAGTGGTGCTAAGCGATCAAACTACAGCCAAGTTTCTCTGATACCTTCCTGAATTGTTTGGGGCTTGGCAACGATTGCCGATAGAACCCATTTGGGATCTATTCACTGACCACATTTGCCAACCGTTTGAGCATTAGCCGAATAAAACATAGATTGAGTTTGGCAGTCGCATGTATCGAGTGTCCGCTCGAAATTTTTTACCCAACTTTTGCACCGTTCCTTCTGGCTAGCGGTGCGACTGGTTTTTAGCGGTTTCTCGCTCACTCTGTACACTTTCTGCGATCGCCACAATCAGTTGGCGTGCCATGACTACTACCCTCTAAACAGTATCTTTATATGCAACTTCGTCTAAAATTGGTATGACCTCATTATCTAAGCTCCCAAATGGGTTCTATAGAGGCTGGTATAAATGCTGAAGCGTTCGCCTTTTGTGCTATAGTTTTTCAGAGGGCTTGATATTACCAGAATTTAGACGGGTCATGTTTTGAGGATGAATACGGAAAAATTAGAAAAAATTAAAGCGGATTTGGAGCAGTCGCGCTCTTGGTTACAAGAAATTAAAAACTCGAAAGCATCAATTCAATTCAATTATAACAAAATTTTTTGTGTGGGCATGAACAAAATTGGAACTGAATATACGAAAGCCGCACTGATTGAATTAGGATTTCCGTTTGCACCTCAGCTTCCAGCCGAAATGATGTTAAAAGACTGGGCTGAAATAAGGTTTGACAAATTAATAGATTTTTGCTATTAGAGACAATAGCCAAGTATGGTTTGAATCTATTAAACGCTTTCACCGTAAACTATTCAGTCAAGGCAAAACCCCTCATGGGAAGATTTGGAGTCAGCAAGTTATGTTTATGAAGGTTGGATGGCAGAAGCCAGTAAATAATATATTTTCCAGGCTGATGAGTATGGTTTATACGATCAATCGAGATATATTGAACTCTCTGAATTTCCTAATCAAATTGTTAGAGAATATTTTAGATACAGGAGTGAGGCACTTTTAGTAATTAACACGGCTTCGGAAGAATCTTATGACCAACTGTGTAAAATCCTGGATGTTTCTCCAGTTAGAACAAAATTCCCTCATTTAAATAAAAGCCAATAATCAGGAGGATTGGGCCAAATGTTTAATGATAAGTTACAGCAGATTAGGGAAGATTTAGAGCGATCGGCCTCTTATTTACAACAAGTAAAATCAGGTTTACAATCTCGTCATAAAATCAATTCATCTTTTCAAGATATACAATTGATTGAACATAAACTACATATAGGGTGTGGGGCAGTTAAACTAGCAGGATGGATAAATATAGATGAGAGTCCTCATCCTGGCGTTACTGACCTACACTTAGATATTACCCAAGGACTCCCTTATCACGACAATTCTTGTAGTTTAATTCACCACGAACACTTTTTAGAGCATCTATCAGCAGAAGCAGGTTTAAACTTTCTCAAAGAATGTTACCGAGTGCTGAAATTAGGAGGCGTAATGCGGATAGCTATGCCATCTTTGGATCTGATCATTGAAAAGTATTACTTAGGAAACTGGAAAGATCAAGATTGGTTAAAATGGCCTGAGTATCAATTTATTCAAACCCGCGCCGAGATGCTTAATATTTCTTTTCGGTGGTGGGGACATCAGTGGTTGTACGATCAAGAGGAATTACATCGCAGGTTGCAGGAAGCAGGCTTTACTATAATTAGAGATGTTGAGTGGGGAAATAGCGACATACCCGAATTAAAAAACCTAGAAACTCGTAAAGACTCTTTACTTATCTGTGAGACAGAAAAATAATTAAATTATATGACAAATCAAGCCTACAAATTAGAATTAGCACAAGTCGGTCAAGATGTGATTATTTGGCCACAAGCTAAAATTGTATCCCCTGAAGTTATTGCCATAGGTGACTCGGTAATTATTGATGATTTTGTCTTTATCATGGGTGGCAAAAGCACCCAAATTGGTAGTTTTGTTCACATCGCTTCGTTTACCTCAATTACTGGTGGTGGTGAGTTAGTGATGGAAGATTTTACTGGCTTATCAGGAGGAGTTAGAGTTTATACAGGAAATGAAGACTATTCGGGTGGTTGCTTAACTAACCCATCTGTACCTGAGCCTTATCGTCTACCTACTCGGTCATTTGTTCACATAAAAAAACACGCACTTGTCGGCGCCAATACAGTGATTTTGCCCGGAGTTGTTATTGGTGAAGGTGCTGCTATTGGTGCTAATTCTTTATTGACGAAAGATTGTGAACCTTGGAAAATATATTTTGGTTCTCCAGCTAAGGCGATTAAAACCCGTCCTCAAGATAAAATCTTAGAATTAGAAGCTCACTTGCGTCAAGACTTGTATGATGGTAGAGGTAATTACATCCCAAAAAACCCGCGTTAAAATTTAAAATTTAGTGCTAGTGAAAAATTAGACACTCTAATGATGACAAAAAAATCTAACTTAGAAGACTTAGCCATATTTGGTGGTAAGCCAGTATTTAACGAAGCACTCCATGTGGGAAGGCCCAATATAGGCGATCGTGCCTCCCTCCTCAAACGAATCAATGATATGCTAGACAGGAGATGGCTAACCAACAACGGCCCTTATTTACAAGAATTAGAGCAGCGGATCAGTAGCTTGCTCGGGGTCAAGCACTGCATCGCCACCTGTAACGGGACAGTAGCCCTGGAACTTGCCATTAGAGCCGCAGGGCTTGGTGGTGAGGTGATTGTACCTTCCTTCACATTCATCGCTACACCTCACGCCTTACAATGGCAAGAAATCACGCCCGTTTTTTGCGATGTAGACCCTTGCACCCACACCATTAACCCTTGGCGAGTCGAGGAAATGATTACGCCACGCACCAGTGGTATTATAGGAGTTCATGTATGGGGACAGCCTTGTGATGTAGAAGCCTTAACCGAGATTGCTCGGAAACACAACCTCATGTTGATGTTTGACGCTTCCCATGCCTTTGGTTGCTCCTACAAGGGAGAAATGATTGGGAACTTTGGTGAGGCAGAAGTCTTCAGTTTCCATGCTACCAAATTTTTCAATGCTTTCGAGGGCGGCGCCATCGTTACCAATAACGACGAACTAGCTGCTAAAATACGCTTGATGAAAAACTTTGGCTTTGCTGGTTATGATAATGTTGTTTACATCGGCACTAATGGTAAAATGAGCGAAGTCTCGGCTGCCATGGGATTGACCTCCCTGGAAAGTCTTGATAATTTTATCTCAGTCAACTATGGTAATTACAAGCAGTATCAGGATGAACTAGCGGGCATTCCTGGCATTTCCTTATTCACCTACGGAGCAGCAGAAAGATGTAACTATCAGTACATTGTACTAGAAGTTAATGAGGCGGTGACTCAAGTTACTCGCGACCAACTGATAGATATTATCTCTGCTGAGAATGTTCTCGCCCGTCGTTATTTCTATCCAGGCTGTCATCGGATGGAACCTTATCGATCGTATTTTCCTCATGCAGGATTATTACTGCCAGAAACAGAGAAACTGGTACAACGGGTGTTGCTGCTGCCTACAGGTACGGCAGTGGGGTTAGGCGAAATCAGAACAATCTGTGAGATAATCCGGTTAGTCGTTGCATGGGGTGAAGAAGTCAGAGGAAAATTATAAAACTTGCCTCTTTCTCAATTTAGTTAAATTAGGGGAAACAAATACCTGAACTTCTTTGTAATCAATGCTGTTCAATTGGGTTCATTTTAAGTTAGGCTAAAAAAGCTATCTAATAGCTCTAAGATTAGTGGAATCTACTTTTAAACTTTTAAATGGAGAAAATTTATGCCAAGAGTATCAGTTATAATGGCTTCCTATAACCATGAAAAGTATGTAGCCGAAACAATTCAAAGTGTGTTAAGCCAGACTTATCAGGACTTTGAATTTATAATTACTGATGATGGTTCGCCCGATGGAACTGTAGAGGTTATCAAAAAGTTTGCCGATTCGCGAATTAAACTATTTTGTTTTTCAAAGAATCAAGGCGCTTGTGTGGCGATTAATAATTGTATAAAAGAGGCCAAAGGTGAGTACATAGCAGTTATCAATTCTGATGATGCGTGGATGCCTGATAAACTGGAAAAACAGGTTAAATTTTTAGATGAACACCCAGAAAACGGAGCGGTTTTTACTTATGCCCAATTTATCGATGATAATGGCAATGATTTGGGTTACGATCATCATTACAATCGGATATTTATACAACCTAATAGAACAAGGTTTGAGTGGCTAAGAGTTTTCTTTGAGTTTGGCAACTGCTTATGCCACCCTAGTATCTTAATCCGTAAGCAGTGCTACAACGAGGTAGGCTTTTATGACGAGCGATTTGCACAGTTGCCTGACTTTGATTTCTGGATACGGCTTTGCATGAAGTATAATATTTTTATCATGCCTGAAAATTTGGTAAAATTTCGGCTTTGTCAAAGCCAAGGCAACGCCAGTGGCAATACATCAAAAAATAGCAGTAGACTAACACTGGAATGTTCGCAAGTATTAAAAAATTATATCCAACCTGAAATTTTTGACGATTTGGTAAATATATTTACTTTGACCGAAAATATAAATGAAATTGGATTATCTAGAAAGATAAAAGAAGTTGAGAGAGATATAGCACCGTTTTTTATTGCTATGCTTGCGAGTCGGGATAATCGCCATGCTCACAAATATTTTTCTTTTGATATTCTGTATCAGATGTATAGCAACAAAGAGATAGCTCAAAAGTTAAAAGAGCAATATTCCTTTGATTTTTCTAACTTGGTTAACTTGGCTTGGGAGCAGGATATTTTTGGTATAGTAGCCCTAGAGCAGGTGCGATCCCAGCTATGCCAAAATCAAGGGGAATTGGAACAATCTCAGGCGCAACTACACCAGATCCAGGCAGAATTAGCTGATGCCCAAGCTCAACAGCATCAGACAGGGGAAGTATTAGAACAGTTGAACTCTCAACTGCATCAAACTCAACAAGAGTTGGAGCAGGCGAACTCTCAACTGCATCAAACTCAACAAGAGTTGGAGCAGTCGAACTCTCAACTGCACCAAACTCAACAAGAGTTGGAGCAGTCGAACTCTCAACTGCACCAAGCTCAACAAGAGTTGGAGCAGTCGAACTCTCAACTGCATCAG
>NZ_JAUBTF010000022.1:0-87596 GCF_036702355.1 Microcoleus sp. D3_18_C4 | reverse complement strand
GCTCAACAAGAGTTGGAGCAGTCGAACTCTCAACTACATCAGGCTCAACAAGAGTTGGAGCAGTCGAACTCTCAACTACATCAGGCTCAACAAGAGTTGGAGCAGTCGAACTCTCAACTGCATCAGGCTCAACAAAAACTAGAACAAACTCAGCTTCAATCGCATCAGACGGAAGCAGTATTGGAACAATCACAGTCTCAATTACATCAGATGGAAGCAGTATTGGAACAATCGCAGTCTCAATTCCATCAGAGGGAAGCAGTATTGGAACAATCACAGTCTCAATTCCATCAGATGGAAGCAGTATTGGAACAATCACAGTCTCAATTCCATCAGATGGAAGCAGTATTGGAACAATCACAGTCTCAATTACATCAGACTCAAAGAGAGTTCAAGGAGACTCAACTTCAATTACATGCAACCCAGCTAGAGCTAAACTTTACCAACACTCAGTTACACCAAACTCAAAGAGAATTAGAAGATGCCAACACTCAGTTACACCAAATTCAGAGAGAATTAGAACATACCAACACTCAGTTACATCTAAGAGACAGGCAATGGGAGCGAGATCAGTTCCAAAAGACTCTAGCACCTCAGCCAATACCAGAGAGTCAAATGCAGTACGAACTTTTAGTATGGGACGCCTGGTATGCTTACCAAAATAAAAATTTGATTCAAATGCAAGAGTGCCTAAAGCAGTCTTTGAAATGTACTCCTTTCTCACCAACAGAAACAGTCCTTAAATGGATAGAAAGCTTTAGTAAGTTAGCCTTTAAAAAGGGTGAGGGATTTGATGCCAAATCACTAACTAATTCAGCCGAGTGGAAACAATTGATGAGCCGGGTACTGGTAGCTAAGCCAATGTCATAGAGAAGCTAAACGTCTTACAATCGTTAAGCTGCTACTTTTTGAGTAGTATAGTAGCGAAGGTTAATTGGTCAGCTTTTTTCATAAATTGCACAAGGAAATTTCGAGAGAATCAAACTAAAGGAGAATGTAATGGAATACTTGAAAATAGATTTGGGTTGTGGACCTAACAAAAAAACAGGAACTCTTGGTATAGATTATATTGCTTATCCGGGTGTTGATTATGTCCTGAATTTAGAAAAAGACCCACTACCATTTTCCGATAGTTCTGTGGACTATATATACTCTTCGCATTTTCTGGAACATATAGACGATCCATTTCAACTGTTCAAAGAAGTAAGTCGCATTTGCGTTAACAAGGCTCAGTTAGAGTTTTGGACACCATACGCATGGGAGAACTCAGCCTTTATTTTTGGGCACAAGAAGTTTTACCAAGAAGATGATTATATGCACCTATGTGTCTGGTTTCCCCATTTTTGGGAAGCCAGTTTAAAAGCCAGATGGCTATTAAAAGAATTGGTCTATACAATAGAGCCAAAAGTTTTGATAGATTTATACAAAAATGGCATTCAATTAGACTTTGCTATCAAATATTACAAAGGTGTTGTCAAAGAGTTTGGAGCAATAATTGAGGTGCGACAAAACTATCAAGGAGAAATCGTACAACCCCAATACAGCTTTTGCACTAATCGTTTAGCTCAAAGGTACCCCATACAATCTCTGGCAGTAAAGGTCAATGAAACAGAAGACGATCTAGCTGAAGCGATCAACTGGTTTCAGATGAAACAGGAGCGTTTACAAACAAACTTGCACCCAAATCAGATCTTATTGGCTCGCTCGCAATCACAGCCTGATGAGACTGAAGTACGACCTGATGAGACTCAAGTACAATCCGATCAACCGCAAATCACCAGCGGTGTAAACTTGCGCTGGCAAATTGCCGAGCGTTATTTATCAGGAAATGGCATTGAGGTTGGAGCGTTGCATTCACCCCTAGAAGTTCCTGCCAATGCTAAAGTCCGTTATGTAGATAGGATGCCAGTCGCGGAACTCAGAAAGCAATATCCAGAACTGGCAGCACATGAATTGGTAGAAGTTGACATTGTTGATGATGGAGAAGCTTTGTCATCAATAGCGGATGCTTCCGTCGATTTTGTCATCAGCAATCACATGATTGAACATTGCCAGAATCCGATTGGGACAATTGAGCAGCACTTAAGGGTTGTTAAACCTGGTGGAGTTATGTACATGGCTATACCAGACAAGCAGTACACTTTTGACTGCGATCGCCCCGTAACAACTCTGGAGCATTTGATTCGTGATTACACTGAAGGGCCTCAATGGTCAATGAAAGCCCACTTTGAAGAATGGGTCAGGTTAGTCATGAAAACTCCAGAAGCAGAAGTCGCAGAGCAAGTTGAACAGTTAATTAATATAAGTTATAGTATTCATTTTCATGTTTGGACTAAACTAGATTTTCTGAACCTACTTTTATATTGTAAGGATCAATTGTTTTTGCCGTTTGAGATTGAGTTCAGTCAAGAAAATGGCATTGAATTCATTGTCATTTTGAGGAAAAGAGAGCTGCTTTTGCCAACAGAATTAGATATAGAATCCCATGACTTCGATAGTAATACTCAACCAGTGAAGGTTGAAAATCATACTCACGCTCAGCAAGAAATATTGCTGCCACAGCTACAAAAAATTCAGACAAATCTGAATAAATCTCAATCTTGGTTACAGGAGATTCAGGCAGGATTAGCTCAAAAACAGTTACAAGTTCAGCAGGCTCAAGAGAGATTACAAAAAAAAATTTTCAGCTTACCGTCACTTGTAAAGTTTGCATTTATTAGTGGCTGCCCTGCTGCTTCCTATATTTACAGATGTCATCATCAAGCCGAAATGCTAAGGCTTGTGGGTTGTGAAGTTGAAATTTACATGACTTGTACATTTCCTTATGATGAACTCATCAGTAAAAAATATCCCATTGTGGTAGCTCACCGTATTGCTCGTACAGATGAATTTGAAAACTTTGTTGTCCAAGCTCATGCTCTCGGCATGAAGATTATCTATGAACTAGACGATCTAATATTTGACATAGACCGACTGCATCAAGTCGATCTCTACAATAACTTCGATATAGAAGAAAAGAAGATTTTTGTCGATCAAGTCAAGCGCAATCGTCAGGCTATAGAACTTTGCGATGGTGTAGTGGTAAGCACAAATAGGTTAGAAGAGGAAATCAGAATTAATTTTCCAGGCCTACCCGTTATCATTTCTAGAAATCGGATCAGTCAAAAAATGGAGGAAGAAGCTATCCAAGCTCGCTTAAGGGAAATTCCCAAGGATAAGTTCATTCGGATTGCCTATTTTAGTGGGACGAAAAGCCATCAAAAAGACTTTGCCGAATGCGTGGATAGTTTGTACAATATTCTTCAGGAATTTCCCGATGTTCGTTTAATGATAGTGGGGTATCTAGATATTCCCAAGTCATTGCATGAATTTAGCGATCAAATTGAAATGTTACCCTTTGTAGATCCGAGCGAGTTACCATATCTATATAGAAAAGTGGATATTAATCTCGCACCTCTCGAAAGCAAAAACGATTTTACTGAGTGTAAAAGCGAACTTAAATACTTCGAGGCAGGACTTCTCGGTGTACCCACTGTTGCTTCTAGCACGAGTGGCTTTCAGCTAGCTATTAAAAATGGATTTAATGGGCATTTATGTAGTAGTACAAGAGAATGGACTGATACGCTTCGGGAATTAGTAACTAACCCTGAATTGCGACACAGGATTGGACAAAGAGCGCTTGAAGATGTTAATAGCCGATATCTTACCAGAGTAGCTGCATATGAAACACTTCAGGCATGGCAAAACCTGTTCAAAAAAATATGGCTATAGCAGTTTTCCACTGTCGTGCTGCCTATCTTTTTTGAACAAAAGTGGGCGGAATCTTCATTCAATATGGGTTTCTGGCGGGGTTGTCACCCCGCCAGTTAAAATTCATTACTTTTCAATCAATGCGGATGGGATTTCCAATCTGTCTGCATCATTTGAGGCTGACTGCTGAGATTATCTGCGCTCGTTGGATTTGACATGATATTAATGATCCTTTGAGGTGAATGTATATTTCTGGAAACTTCACTAAACTGCTGGATTATCTAAAAGCCACTGAGCTTTCAAATATGCAACAAATAACGATCGCAAGTCAAGTTCGGTTTTCATCGATTGGTTTCTCTCGTATTGGCCAACTTCAAAAGTTTTATACTCCTCTAAATATCCTTGAGCCATAGTTTCATAAGAAATCAAGGGATATCGTTGAGTGTTTGCCTTCATCCTAGGTAGTTCATCAGGATTGCTAGCTAGGGAGGCTAAAACTTCTAGTAAGCCATCCCCCGATACCGATTTACTAACCCATCCTACATTGTATTCTCTCACTCGTTCAGCGATCGCACCTAGATGTGTCGTAATAATTGGTATGCCTAATGACAAAACTTCATCGGCTACCAAACTGTAAGTTTCAGACCAAACTGCTGGCAGGATAACCACATCGGTATGTTTTAGCAACTCTGGCAGATCTTGTCTATTATAAGCACCGCGAAACTCAATATGTTTCTTGAGCGACTCCATAGTAGAAGTATCGGTCGTTTCTACACAACCCCCATACCCTTCAAAAACAAAGTTATTTCTTAAGTTTTCTTGATTGGCCACTTTTTCTAATAAATCTATTATCAAATGCGCCCCTTTTGTGTAAGTCACAAAATTACCAACAAAGGCTACTTTAATTGGTAATAATTTATTTTTGACAACAGCAACGTTTGTCCTAAATTGCACCCGTCTTTCCTTCTCTAATTCTTTCAAAACCCCATGCCTAATCACCTTCATTTTATCGCTAAAATCTGGATACTCTCTAGCAAAGTATGACCCTGCAGCAGCAGAAGGTGAAATTATCTCAGATGCACCGGTGAATAGTTCTTGACATATATTATGCCAATTTTGTCTTAAGTCTTTTCCTTCTCCGAATAACGACTGACTGCATTCCTGACAATATACCTCGCTTTTGTGCTCAAAACAAAATTGTGCATTTTTGTCTAGCAGATTATAGCTGGGGCAAATAAAGTAGTAATCATGCGTGGAAATAATGTAAGGTATCTGCATTTTCTTGAGGACAGATACAACATCTCGTAAAGGCCAGCGAAACAAATGGTGAATATGTATTATGCTGGGAGCAAAATATTGTAGTATTCCTCGAAACGTTTTCTGAAAATCGGGATGATAGGACAGGTAAGGACGATGCTTTAGACCAGGACAGTTAAATTCAAATTTCAACTTTTCTTCTTTGAAAAAGACAGTAACGACAACTGTTTCTTTTTCTGTTGCATACAGAGTATAAACAGGTCGATTTGGACTGATTTCTGCAATCAATGCAGCGCAGTGATATTCAGTTCCTCCCAAAGGAGCATTGGCTATACTCTCTGTATCGTTGTGAAGAATAAAGCAAATTGGTGACAAGCACTTAAGTTCTGCCAAACGCTGATGAAGCTGGATATTAGCAATAATATATTGAAATGGTCTGGCGTTAATGAAGTTGCCCACATCTTCGAGATATGTTGGATGTAACTTAGACATCTGTTGTAAATTGACATTGGCGATTTCTTGCTTTTCTGCTCCAAAAGATTTACTGCCTGCATGGTAAACAAATGTTGAATCATCAATGATGTGAGAATATCCCTTCTGAGCAGCTCTGTAGCAAAAATCATTCTCTTCTCCATAGCCTTTTCCAAAATTTAATTCGTCAAAATAGCCTACTTTATTCAAAACTTCGCGTTTAATGTACATACAGAAACCGACACCCGTTGGAATAGTAGGATAGTGCCGCCACGAAATTCGATTAATTAAATCTGCAAAACTATCAATAGTTTGATTGGGTGGAATATCATTTTCCTGTAGCCAACTTGGGACAGAACATATTGTACCGTTATTGGTCAAAGGAGTAACAGTAGCTATTTTAGCATCGGAGTAGGCCGCAAGAATTAGGTTTTCTAGCCAATTTGCTGTCAATACTGTGTCACTGTTAACCAAGATAATATCTCGCCCTTTAGCAGTTTTAAACGCCAAATTACAAGTTTTGACAAAACCAAGGTTTTTGGCATTTGTTATTAACGTTACCTGGGAATAATGGGATGAACATTGAGTGGTCAACTCGGTTATCCTTTCATCTGTACTGGCATCGTTAACGATTAAAATCTGGTGTTTACAGTCTGTATATTTGAACAAAGATTCCAGACATTTTTTTGTGTCTTCATAGGCATTGAATATGGGTATCACCACAGTTACATCAGGCTGAAAATCCATAGCTTTTGTTTGAAAACCAATTTTCCCATCCAGTTCTGCCTGGTTAGCTAAATTACCTCCCAAATATTCATAACACCAAGAAGCATCTGTTTTTGGGTTAAGTTGAAATGCACGGCGGTAACAGGCAACAGCTTCATCCCACTGTTCTTGTTTACTAAGAGCTTCCCCCAAGTAGTAATAATCTAAACAGGAGCTCTGGTCAAGGTTAATAACATAGCGATAATGAGCTATTAACTCATCTAAGTCATTTTTTTTTTTCAGTACACTCTCTAAATTTCGGGTGATTTCAGCATCGCCCGGCCGAATCTGCAACGCCATCTGATAAAAGACGATCGCCCCATCCGGCCAACTGTGCCGCACCAAAGCATTAGCCAACTCAACATAAAGGTCAGCATCATTCGGCGCAATCTCCAGCGCCTTGTGATACAACTGCACGTCATCACGATTTTCCTGAATCGCGCGTCGGTACAAACGCATCGCCTCCTTCAAATCCCACTGCGATCGCATCCTCAAAGCATCAGCCAACTTTTGCGAAAGCCACGGCAAATCCGCCTGAATTTCCGCAGCGCGGCGGTAAGCGGCGATCGACTCATCCCACCGTTCCAGCTTCTCAAAAGCCGTTGCCATGTTGTAATAAGTCCACGGAAAATCAGGATTTAACTCGGCCGCGCGCCGGTAAACATCGATCGCTTCCTCCCACCTTTCCATTTCTAGCAGCACGTCGCCCAACTTGCTCTGCGACCAGAAAAAATTCGGATTAACTTCGTTAGCACGCCGGTAGGCCACAACTGCCTCATCCCAACGTTCCAAATTCACCAGCGATTCTGCTAAATTGTTGTGCGCCCAAAAATGGTCGGGATTGAGTTCGATCGACCTTTGGTAAGCCGAAATGGCCTCATCCCACCTTCCCAGTTTAATCAGCGCGTCTGCTAAATAATTGTGCGACCAACTGAAATCGGGATTTAACTCTGTTGCTTTCCGGTAAGACTCTACAGCTTCTTCCCACCGTTCCAACTTCAGCAGCACATCTGCTAAATTGTTGTGAGACCAGCTAAAATCTGGATTTAATTCGATCGCCTTGCGGTAAGCATTTACAGATTCTTCCCACCGTTCCAACTTAACCAGCGACTCAGCTAAATTGTTGTGCGACCAAGAAAGATCAGGATTGTTTCTAATAGCATTAGTGTAAGCTTCTACCGCCGGTTCCCACTGTTCTTGACCCTTAAGAATTTCGCCCAATTCGTGATAAGCTGCGCCAGCATTTGGGTTCAACTCAACCGCGCGCCGGTAACACTCAATTCCCTTATCTACCTTACCTTGCTCGATCAAAGTTTTGGCTAAATTCTCGTGTTCCTCAGCCGTGCCCGACTTGGGGTCGATGGCAAATGCTCGATACCAAGCCTCAGCCGCCGCCTCCGGCTTGCCTAACTGAGTTAACAGTTTTGCAAAATTGCGGAAAGCACCGGCAAAATCCGGTTTCAGGGCGATCGCCTTTTCGTAAGCAGAAACCGCTTGTTGCCACTGTTCCTGCTGCGCGCAAATGCTGCCGTAATTAGCATAAGCTTCGGCAAAATTTGGGTTAATTTCTATTGCTTTGACATAGCAACTTTTAGCTTCATCAATTTTGCCACCAGCTTGTAGCGCGTTGCCCAGCATTTTGTAAAGCGGCGCTTCCGGCTTAATTTGCAGCGCCTTCTTGCAAGCTGCGATCGCCTGTTCCAATTTTCCCTGAGCAAAATAGCCTTCTGCTAGTATTTTGTATGCTTCTGGATCTTCTATATTAATTGTAGAATTAACTGCCTGCTGAACTGGCGGATTAACTGGCGGCTGCACTGCCTGCTGCACTGGTGGCTTAACTGCGCTTGCTGCGGGCTGCTGCTTAACTCCACCGTTTGTCGCCGTTGCACCCGCCAAGGTTTGCTGTCCCTCGCTGCCATTTCTCGCATTAGCTGCGTTCAGTTCAATAGCTTTGCGATAATATGCTGTCGCTTCCTCTAACTTGCCTTGTTTTTTTAGCGCTTCGCCCAAATTTTGGTAAGCCGTCGCCACATTAGGATTTAATTTTATGGCGCGATCGTAACAGGCGATCGCTTCGGGGTATTTTTCCTGCCGAAAAAAAGCGTCGCCCATATTCAAGTGTTCCCCGGGCGCTACTTTTTCCGGTTCCAAACTAAATGCTTGATACCAGCACTGCTGGGCTTCTTCCGGTTTGCTAATTTGTCCGAATACTTTTGCTAAATTCCGGTACACTCCCGCGAAATTCGGCTTAATCGCGATCGCCTTTTGATAAAACCCGATCGCCTCCTGCCATTTTTGCTGCTGCGCGCCCAAGCTGCCCAAATTCGCGTATACTTCCGCAAAATTCGGTTCTATTTCAATCGCTTTAGCGTACCAGTGCCGTGCCTCTTCCATCCTGCCTTGAGCTTGCAGCGCGTTGCCCAAAGTCTTGTAAGCTGGGGCAAAATTGGGGTGAATCTTCAAAGCTTGCTCGCAGGATGCGATCGCTTCTTCTATTTTTCCTTGGGATAAGTATATTTCTCCCTGTTGGTTAAATTGAACCGCTGTTGATTCTGTATTCACTGTTGATGGCATATGGGCGGCGGCTCCAGAGGCAGGAATTAAATAGGGTAGTCTAAACGTTTCACAATTATACTCGCGTTTGACACTAACATAACCGGAATTGTTCCCTTAATTCTTAATTTTTTTGACTCCGGGTGCTGGCGAGGAACCGGGATTCTCGGCTAATTTTTTGATTTTACGGCTAAATATGTAAGAATCAGTAAGGTTTCTGGCGGATTTTCGCGCCAGTTCCGACTCTTGTAGCTTCTGGTTGATCGCAGGTTTTGTAAAGCAAAGTAAACACTGCCGGTTTTTGCTTGTGGGATAATTGCTGGTGGTGTGGAGGGGAACTCGCCTAAAAAGATATTACGGGCTAGCTCTAAGCCCACCCCACAAGAAAGTAATTCACTGTTTGTGGAACAGGCATCTTGCCTGTTTCTGAGCAGGGCGCAAAATGTGCGATCGAACCCAAACGAGAATAGCCTTTTTAGCAAAAAACGATCGCCCTTTTGGGAGAAAGCGATCGCCCTTTTTTTTCAACAATTAGTTAACAACTATTAGCAATTACTAATTAAGCTGCTGCGGCTGCGTCTTCTTCTGCGTCTTCGGCTTCAGAACCTGCTTGAATTCCCAGCACGCTAACAACCACCTGATCTGGTTCGCCGAGAGCTACCACTCCTGCAGGCAAAACTAATTCGTGAATGTGCAGCGCATCCCCAACCTTTAAATGAGAAATATCTACTTCAATTGCTTCAGGAATGCTGTCAGGTTTGCACTTAGCTGCGAGTTGCGTCAGCACCGTATCCAAGATGCCGCCTTCTAACTTGACGCCGACAGGTTCGCCGACAAAACGCAGTGACAATTCAACTTCCAGGCTGTCTTGAGTCGCCACGGAGAAAAAGCTCAGGTGGTAAGGATAGCCCTTCCAAGGATGAACTTGCACTTCCCGGAGCAAGGTTTTGCCGCTCCAAGAGAGGTCGGGAATGCTGAGGTCAATTAGGGCATTGTTGACTACGTGCTTTTTGAGCAGGTGTTCAACTGTTTTGGCTTTGATGGTAAGGGAAATGGATTCAGAGCCTTTGTGACCGTAGAGGACGGCGGGAATCAATCCAGAGCGGCGGAGGGCGTTAGGTTTGCTGCCTTCTGCCCGCTTTTGACATTCTACTGCGAGTTCCATTTTCTGACTTTCTGTTGATTGTTTTCACATTTTACCAGAATTGTGATATTGCGATCGCGCTCAATTAAATTCGCTGGAGGTATTGATAGTTTTCGTTTTCCACACACTTCAGCAATTCCAGCATTTTTCTCAGACGGTACGTTCCTGATTGATACTCTTCTTTTGAAGGGTAATCACCAAGCTTAGTAAGAACTGCATCGCTTTCACTGATGATTGCTTCGCTGAAAATTTTCTTGAACTGCTGGCGACTATCTTGATTTAATTCAACTAAAGGCAGAACTACATTTTCTTCATCTAGGTAAATTTGGGTTTCGATTGATTCGCCACCTATTTTTGAAAATGCTGATTTTGCTAACCACTCGTAAGTAGCTGCTGTTATTCTTACACTATCGGACGGTTTACCATTGGCTGAATAAAAACTGATGTCAAACATTGGGATTACTCCTGCTACTAAACATCTAGAAACTCGTTCAAAGGAATATTTTATGCATAAGCTATAACTGCTTTAATAAATTTAGCCTTGCCAGGTTCAGAAATTCTATCGGCACTTTCAACTGCAATGACAGTAGCAGTATCAATAATTTCATTAACTGCTTTTCCTGAAAGGTATGTGCTTTTGATTTCTATATGCGGTAAGTTTGTTTTTCTTTCCTCTAAGGTTGACTGTGAATCTTTGATATTTTCTCTAGTGTATTGATTATGAATATCCCGGATTATTTCTTTTACTTGCGATGCCTCATTTGGAGCGACAATCAAAATGTCTCCTTTCGGATAGTTGCCAGTAGTTCTCTGGGATGCAATGCCAGCTTCAGCTAACTTTCCGATTACCCAGCCAACCAAATCTCGATGAAGGGTTAGTTGGTAGATCAGACGATCTTCATCGGTCATTGGAGCCTCGTCACACATGAGATAGACCCTTTTTCTCTATTATAACTAAACCTGTTATGATTGTGCTGCTACAGGCGTACCGTCAGCAGAGAGCAAAGCGCGCTTTGGCCCGTGAATCGGGTCTTCTACAATAATAGTTTGGTCGCGGCTGGCACCGAGAGAAACGATCGCGATCGGCACTTCCATCAAATCTGCCAAAAACTTCAGATAATTCAAAGCTTGCGGCGGCAAATCTTCCAAATTGCGGCACTCTTCCGTAGACTGTTTCCAACCGGGAAGGGTTTCGTAAATAGGTTTGCAGCGAGCAAATATCCGGGAACTTTTCGGGAAATCAACACATCTTTCGCCGTCAATTTCGTAAGCAACGCAAACTTTTATTTCTTCTAATTCATCCAAAACATCTAGTTTGGTAATTGCCAGACAGTCAAGGCCGTTGATGCGGACTGCGTAGCGGCCGATTACTGCGTCGAACCAACCGCAGCGGCGTTTTCTGCCCGTTGTCGTGCCGAATTCTGCACCTCTCTCGCCCAAAATTGCGCCAACTCCATCTACCATTTCCGTAGGGAAAGGGCCTTCTCCGACGCGGGTTGTATAAGCTTTTGCTACGCCAATTACGCGATCAATCGCTGTTGGGCCGACTCCTGTTCCCACACAAGCCCCACCAGCGATGGGATTGCTCGAAGTAACGTAAGGATAAGTACCGTGGTCTAAGTCTAATAAAGTGCCTTGCGCGCCTTCAAACAGAATATTTTTCCGCTTGTGAATTCCCTCATAAATCTTCAGGGAACTATCAACTACGTGCGGCCGCAAACGTTCCGCATAAACTCGATATTCATCAATTACGTCTTGCGGATTTAAAGGCGGCAAATTGTAGAGTTTTTCGAGAAGGACATTTTTACAATTAATCGTCCATTCCAATTGTTCTTGCAACCCGTCCAAGTCCATTAAATCGAGCATCCGAATGCCCGTGCGTTCCGACTTGTCGGCGTAAGTAGGGCCAATGCCGCGTCCCGTCGTCCCGATTTTATAATTTCCCCGCTGCGTTTCCGATGCTACATCAATTAATCGATGATAGGGCATCGTGACGTGAGCCGTCTCCGAAATCATCAGCGAGGCTGTCGAAATATTCAGTGCCTCTAGCTGATCTAACTCTGCAATTAAAACTTTAGGGTCGATGACCGTGCCACAGCCGATAATACACTCTTTATCAGGGTAGAGAATCCCGGACGGAATTAAATGCAGCTTGAAAGTCTGACCGTTAACTACCACGGTGTGACCCGCGTTGACGCCCCCTTGGTAGCGGACAACGATATCTGCGGATTTGCTGAGCAAATCGGTAATTTTGCCTTTTCCTTCATCGCCCCACTGGGCGCCGATCACAACTACGTTAGCCAAGGGTTTCTCGCGTTCAGTTCAGGTTGACACAATCTCCGATTATGTATGAATGCGTCCCAAATGTCAATCTATTTTAGATTTTAGATTTTAGATTTTAGATACGGGCATGGGGCATGGGGCATGGGGCATGGGGCATGGGGCATGGGGCATGGGGCATGGGGCATGGGGCATCTCCCAAAAAGCCTATTTTGAACAGGCATCTTGCCTGTTCCACAAGAATTATGGGAGATGTCTATTGGGCATTAGGCATGGGAACTCACAAATAACCAATGACTAATGACTAATGACTAATGACTAATGACTACTGACTACTGACTAATTAATTTTTGTTAAAATTGAGAAAATTGAGGCTTTGTTGCCATGACTTTACACGCTGAGTTGCACCGCCATCTGGGTGGTTCTGTTGTTCCTAGGGTGCTGTGGCGGTATTTCGATCGCCACAATGCTGAGATGGTTAATCGATTTCAAGAATACTCGGAGTTTGAGGATTTTTACACTCGTCCGCGCAATACTCTCAATGAGTATTTGGAACTGCACACACTGGTAGAAAGCGTTCAAACTGTTGAGAGTTTGCCTTATTTTATCTATCGGTTGATGCGGGGCGCTTACGTGTTTGAAAATCTCGCTTATTTGGAGTTGCGCTATACGCCTTATTTGCGGACTCCAGAACATTTGAATCAGTCAGAACGCATTGATTTGATGGCAGAAATTGTAAAGGTTGTGGGCAAGGCAAGTCAAATTAGCGATTGTCCGATTGTTACTAGCCAAATTTTGTGTATGCACTCGCGTTTGCCTTATGAAGTGAATCGGGCGATCGTAGATTTGGCCGCACAAATGGGAGAATACGTTTGCGCGATCGATCTAGCTGGCGGCGATGCTGCTATTGGCGATCGTTTGGAGGAGTTTGTCGGATTGTACCAGTACGCGAGGTCGATCGGCATCAAAACTACCGGCCACCTCTACGAAACTACCTCTGGCTGTTATCCCGAACTTTTGCCCTATCTGATGCGTATCGGCCACGGGATTCAAATTCCGTTAAAATATCCCGAACTGCTGCCAGAAGTCGCGCGCAGGGGTCAATGCTTGGAAGTTTGTCCGACTACCTATCTCAAAACGGGGACGTTGCAGGATATGCGCGAATTGAAGGTTGTATTCGATCGATGTTTTGAAGCTGGCGTCGATATTGCCATTTGCACCGACAACGCGGGATTGCACAACGTGCGATTGCCTTTCGAGTACGAGAATTTGTTAACTTTGGATATCATTGATTTTCGGCAGTTGCAAGCGTGTCAAGAAGCAGCTTTTCGCCATGCTTTCGCGTGGCCCTACGGGGAGCGGCCTGTGAAAATGCTAACTGGTTTGTTGCAGCATGAGTCTGTGGAGGCGATCGTTAATTAAAGAATATCTATTTAATTAACCACAAAGGCGCGAAGGAAAAGAAAGAAGAAGATAGGTAGATGTCTTCAGGCAAATACTCTACTTCAAAATGATAAAAACCTCTTTCTTCTCTTCCTTCGCGCTCTTTGCGTCTTCGCGGTTCGTTTAAAAAAGATATTTGTAAAATTATAATAAGCGTCTGGCGATCTCCAATCCGTAGCAAGTTATAGTTTGAAGGCAGAATCATCAATATAAAAAGATAAAAAAACGATGACAAATATGGACGCTTACTGGATGCCATTCACTGCCAACCGACAGTTTAAAGCGAATCCGCGAATATTGGTTTCGGCAAAAGATATGCACTTTACAAGCGATGATAACCGCTCAATTTTGGATGGTACTGCAGGGCTTTGGTGCGTGAATGCAGGACACGCCCGCGAGACAATTGCCGAAGCAGTTAAACAGCAGGTTTTGCGTTTGGATTACTCTCCGGCTTTTCAGATGGGACATCCGGGCGCTTTTGAATTGGCGGAACGTTTGGTAAAGATGATTCCGGGCAATTTCGATCGCGTTTTATTTACTAATTCGGGTTCGGAATCTGTAGAAACTGCTTTAAAAATTGCGATTGCTTATCACCGGGTAAAAGGTGAAGGAACTCGCCAAAGATTAATCGGGAGGGAACGCGGCTATCACGGCGTTGGTTTTGGAGGAATTTCTGTCGGCGGTATCGGTACAAACCGCAAGTTTTTTGGCAGTTTGCTGACGGGAGTCGATCATTTGCCTCACACTCACAATCTCGAACACAATGCTTTCAGCCGCAAACAACCGGCATGGGGAGCACATTTGGCGGATGAATTGGAGCGGATTGTCGCTTTGCACGATGCGTCGAATATTGCAGCGGTAATTGTGGAACCTGTGGCTGGTTCTACAGGGGTTTTGATTCCCCCGAAAGGTTATTTGGAGCGGCTGCGGGCGATTTGCGACAAATACGGAATTCTGCTGATTTTTGATGAGGTAATTACCGGATTCGGGCGTTTAGGTTCCAGTTTTGCTACTGAATATTTTGGGGTTGTTCCCGATATTGTGACGGCGGCGAAGGGGATAACTAACGGTACGGTGCCGATGGGGGCGGTGTTTGTGAAGCAAGGAATTTATGATGCTTTCATGAATGCTCCTGAAAATGCGATCGAGCTTTTTCACGGTTATACTTATTCTGGTCATCCTCTGGCTTGTGCGGCTGCTTTGGCGACGCTGGATATTTATGAGGAAGAAAGGCTGTTTGAACGAGCCGATAAGATGGCTGGCTACTGGGAAGATGCGGTGCATTCTTTGAAGGGAGTGCGGCACGTAATTGATGTCCGCAATCTGGGACTGGTGGCGGGGATTGAGTTGGAATCTATTGCTGGGAAGCCGGGAAAACGGGCTTTTGATTGTTTCTTGCAGTGCTATGAAAAAGGCTTGCTGATTCGGACTACGGGTGATATTATTGCTTTATCGCCACCGTTGATTATTGAGAAAGAACATATCGATCGCCTTGTGGAAATTTTAACCGGGGTTTTGCAGGAGATGGAGTGAGATTAAACTGAGATATTGCCCACTGATAAACAACAGGCAAGATGCCTGTTCCACCAAGAGTGAATTTATTGTGGGGTGGGTATCCTGCCCGCCATTAAACTCACTCTGTGTACTATTTTTAAGAACAGGCAAGATGCCTGTTCCACAAAGAGTGAATTTATTGTTGGGTGGGCACCCTGCCCGCCCATAGAAGGCTTGTTGAAAATGGTTCAAAAAATTGAAAAGCGCTATAATAATTAACAACTAACGACGAATGACGAATAACTATGGTGCAATTAACTGCAAAAATCTCTGCTAACGAGTTAGCAAATTTGGCTGTAGATTTGATTCGGAAAACAGGTTGCGAGTACGGTGATGTACGTTTTTGCAGTTACCGAAGGCAGAATCTTTACGCGCGCGATCGATCTTTAAGTCAACTGTCAGATAATGTAAGTTCCGGTTTTGGCGTGCGAGTGCTTCTAGACGGCGCTTGGGGGTTTGCCGCCAGTCACAGCAAAACGCCGGCAGAGGTTGCAAGAATAGTCGCTTTGGCTGTAGAAATCGCTAAAGGCAGCCGCTTGACTCAGAAGGAACCGGTGCGGTTAGTACCAGTCGAAAAATATGTCGATACCTATGTAACTCCCATCGCCATTGACCCTTTTTCTGTACCGGTTGCTGAGAAAGCTGAACTGCTGCTAACTATCAACGAGAAGCTGCTAGCACACGGCGCACAAGGCATCAAAAAAGCTGATTCTTTTTTGCAGTCCAGCCGCGAAGACAAGGTTTTTGCTTCTACAGAAGGCTCGCTAATCGAACAAACAATCTACCGCAGCTATCCGGGCTTTGACTGTACGGCAATTGCGGGCGGCGATGCCCAAAGTCGCAGTTACGAACGCCCGCCACTTAATATCGGTTACGAACATATTAATCCCGATGATTTGTTGAGTCAAGTTGAAAGAGTTGCTGCCGAAGCTATTGAGAAAGTTCGCGCTCCTAAAATCCCTGCTGGTATTTGCAAATCCCTGATTCTTAAGCCGACAAATTTGTTTTTGACAATCCACGAATCTGTCGGTCATCCAACTGAATTAGACCGGGTGTACGGCTACGAATCTAATTTTGCTGGCACGAGCTTTGCTACTACTGATAAGTTAAATAAACTGCAATACGCTGCACCTTGGGTGAATTTTAAGTGCGATCGCACTCAACCAGGTGGCCGCGGTACAATGGGTTACGATGATGAGGGCGTAAAATCACAAGAGTGGTACGTTGTTAAGGATGGGATTTTAGTTGATTATCTCACTGACAGAGAGACGGCTTATCGCCTCGGACGCGGTAGCAGCAACGGTTCTGCTTACGCTGACAGTTGGTCGAGCGTGCCGATGGTGAGAATTCCCAATTTGGGATTAGAGCCGGGCCCGGATGGCGGCAGCCATACTGCTACTTTGGCAGAGATGATTGCGGATACGGAAGACGGGATTTTAATCGACGGTATGGGTAGTTATTCGATCGACCAGCAACGGCGCAATTTTCAATTCGGCGGCGATGCTTTTTGGAAGGTGGAAAAAGGTAAAGTTGTCGGTATGTTGAAGGATGTAACTTATCAGGCGATGACTACTGATTTCTGGAATCAAATAGATGCGATCGGGCCGGCTTCGGAGCAGGTTCAGTGCGGTACTAATATATGCGGAAAGGGCGAGCCGATGCAGGTTGCTCAAATGACTCACGCTTGTGTGCCGGTGCGAGTGAGAAATATTCAAATTGGGTAATAGGACATGGGACACGGGGCATCGGTTCTTAGTTATTAGTTAATTGCTAACAATGCCCAATTCGCAATGACTCATTCGCAATGCCCAATTCGCAATGACTAATTCGCAATGCCTAATTACCAATCATGATTGTAACAACATCGCCCGCACTTTTAAGTGAAGACCAAGCCTTATCTGTACTAGAAAAAGCAGTCAAACTATCCAAAGCAGAGGAAGTATTTGTCAGTCTCTATACTGGCGAAGAATCTCTTTCCCGCTTCTCGGAAAATCAAATCAGTCAAAATATCAGCAAAACTGTATTTAGCCTGAGCATTACTAGCTATTTTGGCAACAAAAGCGCCTCTGCTGCTGTTACAGAATTTGATGAAGATGCGATCGCCTCCGCAGTTAAGCGATCGGAAGAATTGGCCCGAATTGCGCCGGCAGATCCCGAATGGATGCCGTTGCTGCCTCCTCAAACCTACGATTTGCGATCGCCCGCATTCGACGCAGCAACCGCAACTATATCCCCTCTAGCGCGGGCCGAATTGGTGCAGCAAGCTTGCGCCAGATCCTCCCAGGGGGGCGCTCATGGTTCGGGCACTTTGAGCACTGACGCGTCGCTGTACGCGATCGCCTCGTCAACCGGACTCCGCGCCTGCAATCATTCTACAGAGGCGGATTTCAGCTTTACTGCTCGCATAGAAGACGGTTCTAGTTGGGCTCAGAGCACTGCTTGGAGTATCAACGAATTGCCGATCGCCGAATTAGCAGAACAAGTGCTCGATCGGGCGATCGCATCCCGCAACCCCCGGGAAGTCACTCCCGGCATTTATCCTGTAATCTTTGATGGTGCTGCTTTTGCGGACTTGCTACCGTGGGTAATTTGGAGTTTGGATGCGAGGGCGGCGGATGAGGGACGATCGTTTATGTCGATCGCCGATGCAGAGGGAAAACCAGCGGGAAACCGCGCGGGGGAACAACTTTTCAGCCCGTTAGTGCAAGTGCAGCGCGATCCGGCTCATCCTTTGTTGGGATCAAATACTTTTTTCGGCGACGGATTGAGCAATAACTATTTAGAAATCATCAAAGATGGCGTGCCTCAAAGTTTGTCTTATTCCCGCTACTGGGCCGCACAAAAAGGCAAAGAGGCAAAAGGTGCTTATTACCCGATCGTAATGACAGGTTCCGACCAAAGTTTAGCAGATTTAGTTGCTCAAACCGAGCGAGGAATTTTTGTTAGTCGAGCTTGGTACGTGCGCTACGTTAATCCGAAAACATTGGAAGTAACGGGAATGACTCGCGACGGTACTTTTTGGATTGAGGATGGCAAAATTGCTTACCCGATTAAAAACCTGCGTTTCAATCAAGTTTTACCTGATATGTTGCGCGATGTGGATGCAGTTAGTGGGGTGAAGCGTTACGGCGGTAGTGTCGTGCCCGGGGTGCGCGTGAAAGCTTTTAATTTCACGAGTATTACTGACAGTTTGTGACTTGCACATTTCTAACAATCTGTAGGGGCGGGTTTCACAAACAATCACAGCCAACAAAGAACAATCTCTCAAACCCGCCCCCACCCAGATTAATGCGAGTGATTTATCGTGAAGGTAGAGTATTTATTTTGATAGTTAGGATTAAAACCAGCTATTATAGTCATCAGTCTGGTGTCTGTTGTTAGTAACAATTCCCAATTCCCAATTCTTAATTACCAATTATCAATGAATCAATATTTTGCTACAGTTGCGCGCGGTTTAGAAACAATTGCCGCCCAAGAATTAGAACGTTTAGGGGCGCAGGATGTCAAGCCAGATTTTACTGGGGTTTACTTTGCGGGCGATCGCGCTTTATTGTACCGCGTCAATCTGTGGTCGAGAACAATTTTTCGAGTGCTAATGCCGATCGCCGAATTCCGGTGTTACAACTCCGATATGCTCTACCGCGAAGTGCAAAAAATCCCCTGGGACGAATACTTATATCCCGAAAATACTTTAGCAGTAAACTGCACCGGCGGCAACGAAAAGTTGAACCACACTCACTTTACAGCTTTGCAGGTCAAAAATGCGATCGCCGACCAACAGCGCCTTCAATTTAACAAGCGTTCTAATGTTGATGTAGAGCATCCCGATTTATTAATTAACATTCACATTCATCGAGACAACTGTATTTTAAGTTTAGACAGTTCTGGCGGCAGTTTGCACCGCCGGGGATATCGACCGGCGATGGGGCTTGCTCCCCTCAAAGAAACCCTAGCTGCGGCTTTGTTGGAGATGGCAGAATGGACGCCAGATTTGCCGTTTTTAGACCCGATGTGCGGTTCTGGAACTTTGCCTTTGGAAGCGACTTTAAAGGGATTGAATATTGCACCGGGATTGTTTCGAGAAAAGTTTGGATTTATGACTTGGCGGGATTTTGACGAACCTTTGTGGGATAAATTGTGGGCCGAAGCTGAAAATAGCGAATTGCCGGAGCTTAAAGAGGTGATTGCAGGGTGCGATCGCGATTCCGATATGTTAACTCAAGCTCGCACGAACGCGCAGCAAGCGGGTATTTCCGGTAAAATTCAGTTTGCTCAAACCGAGTTATCTCAGTTGGAAGCCCCCGCAGACAGAGGCGTTTTGATTTGCAATCCTCCCTACGGAGAGCGCCTGGGAGATGCTAGCGAATTGGGAGATTTGTACAAGATGTTGGGGGATATTTTCAAGAATCGTTTTAAAGGTTGGAATGCGTTTATTTTGACTGGAAATAAGGAGTTGGGTAAAAAGGTGGGACTCAGGACATCGCGGCGAATTCCGGTTTTTAATGGCTCGATTCCGTGTACTTTGCTTAAATATGAACTGTATTAAATATTTATAGAACATATTTCACCACACTTGGAAATAGCCAATATTAATTGGAAGAGGTTAGGCTGAATGAAAACTTTTAAAGTTGACGACCACCAGCTCATTTTAGGAGATGTGTTAGAAGTGCTTGGCAGTAAAATCCAAGACAACTCAATCGATTTAATTTTTGCCGATCCTCCCTATAATATTGGCAAAAATTTCAATGGTTTTAAAGACAAGTGGGAATTTGAGAACGATTATTTAGAATGGAGTTATAGTTGGTTAAACTTATGTATTAATAAGCTCAAGCATAACGGCAGTTTGTATCTGATGGCGTCAACTCAAAGTATGCCCTACTTTGATTTATATTTGCGCGATCGTTTAACAATTCTTTCTCGAATAGTGTGGTATTATGACAGTTCGGGCGTACAAGCAAAAAAATTTTACGGTTCTCTGTACGAACCAATTTTATATTGCGTCAAGGACAAACGAAATTATACATTCAATTCCTCCGATATTCTGGTAGAGGCAAAAACCGGATCTGTTAGAAAACTAATTGACTACCGCAAGGCTACACCATCAGTATATAATTCTAAAAAAGTTCCAGGTAATGTCTGGGAGTTTCCGAGAGTGAGATATCGTATGCCTGAGTATGAGGAACATCCTACGCAAAAACCAACATCATTGTTAGAAAGAATTATCAAAGCCAGTAGTAATGAGGGCGACGTTGTACTAGATATATTTTCGGGAACTTTTACAACATCATTTGTTGCCAAGCAGCTTAAAAGAAAGTCAATCGGCATAGAATTACAAGAAAAGTATCTACAGATAGGATTGCGGAGGTTGCAAATTACCCCGGATGAGAGTGAGGAGAAGCTGATGTCTTTGGAATTTAATTATCAAGATGAGGAAGAAAGTCGGGAACTTGAACTATTAGACGTTTCTCTATAAGATGAATGATTCAGTCAGAACTTACCCACGTACTCCGATTAAAGAAACCGGGTTTTTTACGGGATATGCGGGCTGCAACAAAATATTTTCGCAAAAAAACCCGGTTTCTAACCACCCGTGCGTGCGTAAGTCTTATTAGTAATAAAGTCCGCTTGCTTTAGACAATTCTTGTTTCCTTACCTTTAACATCTACACCGGCAACAAAGAAACGTGAGCGGAAACAATCTTCCACCCTTGAGGAAACTTCCGCCACATCTGACTCTGCCGCCCCAGCCGCACCACTCCATCCATCGCACGGCGAAATTCCAGCGTCACAGCCGCCGTGTCTGCATCGAATGTCACGACTTTGAGGTTGAACATTTCTCGATCGACATTTACAGGCGATCGTCCTTTGCGAAAAGCCCTCACCTCATCGCTCCCGTACAGGTTCTCCGTCACCCCAAACCGCACGACTTCCGGCGCATCCCAGAACAAATTATCGAGAGTTTCAATATCATTCGTACAAAGAGCTTTTTCGTATTTTAAATATAGTTCAGTTAACTCAGTTACCACAGCAGAATTATTGATAACACTCATAAATTATAGATTTTAAAACTCTTAACTTTCACAAGTTTTGTTGGCAATAAGGCATAAAGTCCTTATTGCCAACAAAACTAATTACTGGAAATTAATGCTCAATTTTGAGCGAAATAATCTTGTCACCTTGGCGGATAGCATTGACGACAGACATATCCTCAGTTTTGCCAAAAGTTGTGTGAACTCCATCTAGATGAGACTGGGGAGAATGGCAAATAAAGAATTGGCTGCCACCCGTATCGCGGCCTGCGTGAGCCATCGATAAAGTTCCTGCCAAATGTTTATTGGAGTTAATTTCGCACTTGATTTTGTAGCCGGGGCCGCCCGTTCCATTGCCTTTTGGACAACCACCTTGAATCATAAAGTTAGGAATGACTCGGTGAAAGGACAATCCATCGTAAAAACCTTTTTCCGCCAAGTCAACAAAATTCTTCACTGTGTTAGGCGCATCCGCATCGAACAATTCCAAATTGATTGTGCCTTTGTCGGTTTCCATAATAGCGCGGGTCATGATTTCTCCTGGCTTCCTAAAATGAGTGTGTTGCCTGCGTGTTAATTGCGGACTTCGCTTTTATAACGACAGGTTTCAAACTGTCGTTATATTTTGGCTTTCAGAAGTGTAGCATATTCCAGCAACTCTCATAGGACTTATGTGTGCTTTCTTAGGAACCCCGGTTTATTGCGAGATTTCTGGTTAGCAAAGCCAATATTTTCGGAGACACCGGGCTTGTTACCCTCAGTCATATTTTAATTGTTGGTCACTTGCGGGCGATCGGGTTCTTCCTGAATATCGCTCATATTAAAAATGAAAGGAACCCGACTCGAACCTGCGCCCATAACCAGCACTTTTGGCATCTGAGCCCCGCCGCTTCTCCAAGCTTCGATCGCCTCTTTTTGCAGAACTAAATCACCGCCCTGAGCCTTCAAAGTTTCAGCCAAAAGTCTTTGAGCTTCTGCCCTACCTTGAGCGCGGTTAATGTCAGCTTGAGCCTGTTGTTCTGCTTCCTGAGCCACATAAACAGCTCTTTGCGCCCGCTGTTCAGCAACCTGTTTCTCTTCAACCGCTTTCGCAAAATCTGTGGAGAATCGAATGTTAACAACGCTCGTATCGAGTACGATGACATCATACTTGGATAGCCTTTCCTTCAGCGCAGTATCAAAGTCTCGCTTCAGTTCACTTCTTTGAGTAATAGATTGTTCGGCGGTTCTCAGTGCAGCGGCTGTTTTAAATGCTTCTTGCGTCTGAGGAGCAATAATTTTTGAGACTATATTCTCCAAAGTTCCTTGAGTCCTTCTGATCTCCACTATTTTCTCAGGATCGAGGCGAAAGTTGATGGCAAAACTGGCATTTAAATCCTGAAGGTCTTTAGTAGCACTCTGGGCGGGAACTTCAAATTTTTGCACTGTTACATCGTACACATCTACCTTGGATATTAGCGGGGGTCTGAGGTGAAACCCCTCTAACAATGCTCCATCTGTGGCTTTTCCTAAAACGCTGACAACGCCTGCTTCGCCTGGATTGATGACGACAAAAGAGTTTAAGGCGATGAGTAGCGCGCCTACTAATAGAATCCCAGCGAGTGCTGATGATATGCTCTGGAAACTTTGATTTTTCAACTTACACGCTCCTTTGTGCTCATTCCATTATAATGGTTAAATAGATTCGATCGCCTCTAAATTATAAAATCTCAAATCTAAAATTACTACAATCTAAAATGGATGGGGTCGCCTCTAAAGTCTCAAATCTCAAAGGGATTGGCTGATGGTCAAAATTGTTAAATATCCTCGAACTTATCACATCGAAGGTTCGCGTTTCCAGCCGGGTGATGAAGACCTCGACAGCGTGCCATTTAGCGCCCTGAGCGATCGCCCGACAGTGATTGAAGAAAAGGTAGACGGCGCTAATACAGGCATCAGCTTCGCACCAGATGGACAAATGCTGCTGCAAAGTCGCGGCCACTATCTCACCGGCGGGCCGAGGGAAAAACATTTTAACTTATTCAAACAGTGGGCTTTCAGTCTTAGCGGAACCCTGGGAGAAGTGCTGGGAAATCGCTACATTCTTTACGGCGAATGGCTTTATGCCAAACACACTGTTTTTTATGATTTTTTGCCGCACTATTTTATGGAATATGACGTGCTGGACTTAGAAAAAAATCAATTTTTGAGTACAGAATCCCGCCGCAAGTTGTTAAGCGGACTGCCGTTGGTGTCAGTTCCCGTGCTGTTTTCGGGAGTGCTGAAATCTCCCAAGCAAATGATGCAGTTTATGGAAAAATCTAATTTTATTCAACCGGGGCATTTGGAGCGCTTGGGTTTGTACAGTCGGGAATTGGGATTAGATGAAGAACGGTGTTTGAAAGAGACTGACAAGAGTGAGATTATGGAAGGTCTGTACATTAAAATCGAAGAAGATGGCATAGTAAAGGCGCGTTATAAATACGTGCGTGCCAGCTTTTTGACGGCTATTAAAAATGCCGAGGGACATTGGCTAAATCGCCCAATTATACCCAATATTCTGCGTCCAGGTGCAGATTTATTTAATTTTAGTTAACCAGCAGGTGAATTTATGAATGCAATGTTATCGCCATCGGCAACTTGGACTTTTCCCTTTTGTCCCCAACCGCCCGATTGGTTTCTGGATTGGGACAGCATTCAAAATCATTTCGATTGGATTCAAAACTTAAAAGGATGTCAGCAAGACCCTATTTATCACGCCGAAGGAGACGTTTTAATTCATACTAAAATGGTCTGCGAAGCATTAATCTCATCCCCAAATTGGCGGCAACTTCCCGAAAAAGAACGATCGATACTTTTTGCCGCCGCTTTGCTGCACGATGTCGCCAAACCAGCCTTTACAAAAATAGAAGCCGACGGCAGAATTAGCTCAAAAGGTCACGCACGCCAAGGTGCGAGAATGGTCCGACAAATTTTATCTCAATTCGAGCCGCCTGTGCAGTTTGAGATTCGCGAAACAGTTGTGGCGATCGTCCAATTCGGCAGTTTACCCATCTGGCTGATCGACAAACCCAACCCACAGCAGTCTGTAATTAAAGTTAGTCAAGTTGTCCGCTGCGATTTCCTCGCACTTTTAGCCGAAGCAGACGTGCGCGGCCGACAGTGTAGCGACAGACAAGAATTGCTCGATAAAATAGAACTATTTCGGGAGTTTTGTCAAGAAAATAATTGTTTGGATTCTCCCCGACAATTTCCATCAGCACACAGCAGATTTATCTACTTCCGCAAAGAGAACGGCAACCCGGATTACGAAGCATTTGACGATACTCGATGCGAAGTAATTTTGATGTCTGGCTTGCCAGGAAGCGGTAAAGATTATTGGATTCGGAAAAATCTGCCAGATTTGCCAGTAATCTCGCTGGATGCACTGCGAAAAGAGATGAATGTGCCTCCCAACGAGACACCTGGGAATGTGGTGACAGCAGCCAAACAAAGAGCGCGCGAATATATAAATGAGGGGCGTTCTTTTGTGTGGAACGCCACGAATACAACTAAACAAATGCGGCAGCAATTAATTAATTTTTTTGCTGCTTATCAAGCGCGAATTCACATTGTTTATCTGGAAGTACCTCTAGAAGAAATATGGCAGCGGAATCGATCGCGCACAGCAACAGTACCGGAAGCAGTCATTCGGAAATTAGCGGCGCGCCTGGATATTCCAGATATCACAGAAGCCCATCAGGTAGAGTGGATTGTGAGCGATCGCGCTTAATAGTGGCAATCCACCCGCTAGCGCCCGTATTACTTCAACGCCCTACCAATTCCTTTTTCCCTAAAAGAGAATCGTCATAATGCGCCAACAAATCAGCAGGGTGATCGTAAATTGCCGCAGCATTTGCCAGCGAAGCATCATCGAAACCTCCGCACCGAAAAGCAATTACTGGCACCCCGCACTTGCCCGCAGCTTCGATATCGTAAGGAGTATCAGCTAACATCACCGTCTGACTCGCTTCCATCTGCAATTTGCTCAAAGCAGCTTCCACAATATCCGGTTCCGGTTTAGAAGCTTCTGCATCACTCGATGTCGCCGCTTGATCCAATAAATCGTCAACTTGTGCAGCTTTCAGCAAACCGGAAAGTTCTTCAGTGGTAGCTGAAGTAGCAATAATTAGTCGCAATCCTTCTTGCTGCATTTTTAACAGCAAATCCCGCGAACCGGGGGTTGGAGAAAGTTCTGGAGAAAAGCGGTTAATAATCAGTTCTTTGCGCCGCTGTGCAATCTTTTTCCCGTCGCCTTCTTCGTCGGAAAGTCCTGATACCATTTTGGGTATAACTTTGTCCCCTCCCATGCCAATTAGCGGGCGAATTTTCTCAAACGGCACCTCGTAGCCGTAAGCCGCAAATGACTCTACCCAAGCTTGAGCGTGGGCGTCATTGCTGAGCGTCAGAGTACCGTCAATATCGAGAATTACTGCTTGCAATTCCATAAGTTATTTGCTGTTACTTATTAGACTTATTCCAAAAAAATATTTTGTAGTAAAAACTTTAGTCCATAATTATTTAATTAGTCAATCGGGGACTGAAGTCTCCACTACGCACTTTTAGACAGGGACTTCCGTCTCAGAGCAATTTTTCGGGGTAAGCTGACACCTATGTGCCCTGTTCCTACCCCTAGCTTTCCCCTCCCCCCCTTGTTAAGGGGGATAGGGAGAATCAGTTGAATCAATGAGTTTGATAATTTTCCTCAGTCCAGCAGCGCGGCAGAGTTTCACCGGAAGGAAACACTAAATTACTTTTTGCAAAAGTTGCTTTATCTTGCTCTTCCTGACCAGCTTGATTTTTTCCCGGCACTTCTTGTTTTGTAGGGCTAATTAAAGCATCTACATCGAGGATTTCTATCAAGTCGCCTGATTCTTTTTCTTGTAAAAGCATAGTTTCTCCTTGTCAATTGAATGCGAGTTAGGGTTTGAGGACAACTTTGATGCAGTTGTCTTTTTTGTTGAGGAAAATCTCGTAGGCGTGGGGCGCTTCATCCAATTTCATTCGGTGCGTAATTACGAATGACGGGTCAATTTCGCCTTTTTGAACGCGATCGAGCAAAGGCCGCAAATAGCGGTGAACGTGCGTTTGTCCCATTTTCAGGGTCAAGCCTTTGTTGAAAGCTGCACCTAGGGGCACTTTGTCAACAAAGCCGCCGTAAACGCCGGGAATTGAGACTGTGCCGCCTTTGCGGCAAGCTACGATCACTTGTCGCAGGGCGGTGGGTCGATCGGTCTCCAAGCGCACGGCTTGCTTAGCTTTGTCGTACAAAGCGTCGAGGCCGGTGCCGTGGGCTTCCATTCCCACAGCGTCGATGCAAGAGTCGGGTCCGCGTCCCCCCGTCATTTCAGTGACGGCTTCCCCGGCGTCCATTTCTTCGTAGTTGATGATTTCAGCTTTGGCCGCGGCCGCCATTTGCAAGCGTTCCGGTACGCGGTCGATCGCAATTACTCGCTCGGCCCCCAGCATAAACGCGCTTCTGATCGCAAATTGTCCGACGGGCCCGCATCCCCACACAGCTACAGTATCCCCCGGCTGAATGTTGCAGTTTTCGGCCGCCATGTAACCGGTAGGAAAGATATCGGTGAGGAACAATACTTGTTCGTCCGAAAGTCCGTCGGGAATTTTTAAAGGGCCGACATCTGCAAACGGAACCCGCGCGTATTCTGCTTGACCTCCTGCATAGCCGCCCGTTAAATGCGAGAAGCCAAACAGTCCTGCAGGCGAATGACCGTAGAGTTTTTCAGCCAATCCTGCATTGGGGTTGGAGTTGTCGCACAGCGACCACAGATCGCGGTTGCAAAAGAAGCAACTACCGCAAGAAATAGTAAAAGGAATGACGATGCGATCGCCCTTTTTTAAGTTCTTGACTTCGCTGCCGAGTTCGACTACTTCCCCCATGAATTCGTGACCCATGATGTCGCCCGATTGCATTGTCGGGATGTAGCCGTTATAAAGGTGCAAATCTGAGCCGCAGATGGCTGTAGACGTTATTTTAACTATGGCATCGCGCGGATTGATAATTGTTGGGTCTGGTACATTATCAACTCGCACATCATTTGCTCCGTGCCAGCAAAGAGCTTTCATTATTTTTTTCCTCTAGTTAACTACTAGCTAGCAAATTTTTGATTCTAAATCTTACCTTTACTAAGCTGATAAATTACTCGCTTGGATGTTTTTAATTTTAAGCATATAAAATATATTTTCTCTCTATCCAAGGTATAATTTATAAATCTATCTTCCGGCTGTTTTCAATACCAAAAATGTCAAGTTTATGCCCCTAAAGTGCGGGAAATTTAACATTATTCTGTTAATCGCCAACAGTTATAGCAACCACGCCCGACGGTTAGGACGTTGTTAATTGCTAAAATCCTTGCGGAAGATTGCAACTTCGGTCTTGGTTCAACATCCGCTAGAACAGCTAATAACGAGATGGATGAGGTTGTTTTTGTCGATCGGCGATCCCTCCCCTCTCACAATTAATAAAATTTTCGCGCTTAATCTCACTAAAGCGGTGTAATGGCTCACATTAGACCTCTTGCAAAATAATTTTATGCTATAATCAAAGGTTTGGCTTAAGTAGAGCGGATTGCAGGTTATATCAGCACTTGACAATTATGAGTTGGCTCTCAGGTCTAAAACTCAAAACCTTTAATTCTAACATAGATTTTTTTTGCAAGAGGTCTATTAGATAAGTAGCGACCTAAAACTTTTCAACTAAAAGCGGGTTTATCGATTATTAAGTAGGGTGCGTGACTTTTGTATAGCTCAACACTCTTCACCAATATTGACAATCACGCACCCTGCTTAAGGAGGATTAATCGTCAAATATTGTATATTAGTTATAGCTAAAAGCCGAGCTTGCGCTAAAGTTGTTAAAGATTAAAATTTATCGATAGCCTTTTATGCCTTACACTGCATCTACCCCAACAGACCCCAATCAACCCAACATCCGCAATGCCGACCACCGCCTACTAGAATTCACCAAGCTGACGCCGATGATGCAGCGGTATGTGGAAGTGAAAGAACAGTATCCCCACGCACTTTTATTGTTTCGAGTCGGAGATTTCTTTGAGTGTTTTTTCCAAGATGCAGTTACGATTTCGCGGGAATTAGAACTTGTTTGTACGAGTAAAGAAAGCGGCAAAGAAATCGGTAGAGTGCCGATGACAGGAGTGCCGCACCATGCCCTCGATCGCTACACTTCAATGTTAGTAGAAAAAGGCTATGCAGTGGTAGTTTGTGACCAAGTTGAAGATGCCTCGATAGCTGCTAAAGAAGGTCGCCAAGTCAAGCGCGAAATTACCCGCATTCTCACTCCCGGAACTTTGACTGATGACGGAATGCTCAAACCCAGACAAAATAATTTTTTAGCAGCAGTCGTCATAGCTGGGGAACATTGGGGATTGGCTTATACAGATATTTCTACGGGAGAATTCGTCACTACTCAAGCAGACAGTTTAGAACAATTAACCCTAGAATTGCTGCGCTTGCAGCCTTCGGAAGTCTTGGTACCGACTAATGCGCCGGATTTGGTGACTATGTTGAGGCCCGGAGAGAAATCCGAGCATTTACCGGAGTGTTTGCCGAATTCGTTTTGCTATTCTTTGCGATCGCAAATTCCGTTTAGTTTGTCCGAAGCAAAACAGAGAATCCTGCAAAAGTTCAAAGTGCGATCGCTAGAAGGTATGGGATGCGCGCACCTTCCCCTCGCAGTCCGCGCCGCCGGCGGCTTGTTGCAATATCTCGAAGAAACTCAAAAGGAAAAAGCAGTTTCTTTGCAAAGATTGCACACTTACACTCTCACCGATTTTCTCATACTCGACTACCAAACCCGCCGCAATCTCGAAATTACTCAAACAGTGAGAGATGGGGTTTTTCACGGTTCGCTGCTGTGGGCTATAGACAAAACCAGTACCGCAATGGGAGGCCGCGCTTTGCGCCGCTGGGTGCTGCAACCTTTGCTCAGCATTAAAGGCATTGGCGCCCGACACGACACGATTCAAGAATTAGTAGAAAATAACGCCCTGCGCCAAGATTTGCAGCAGTTACTGCGGCAAATTTACGACATCGAAAGACTGACCGGCCGCGCTGGTTCTGGAACAGCTAGCGCGCGGGATTTGGTCGCTTTAGCTGATTCTCTCTCGAAACTGCCGACATTAGCCTCGATCGCAGCCCAAGGGCGAGCGCCCTATTTGAAAGCGCTGCAAAATGTACCGCCAATTTTAGAAGAATTAGCCACTAAAATTCACGCTCATTTAGTTGATGAACCGCCGATTCATTTAAAAGAAGGAGGTTTGATTCGACCGGGAATCAATCCCATGCTAGATGAAATGCGACACACTGCATCAGCCGACCAAGAATGGATTGCAAATTTAGAAGCAACTGAGAGAAAACGCACCGGAATTTCTAATTTAAAAGTAGGCTACAATAAAGCTTTTGGCTATTACATCAGCATTACAAAATCGAAAGTAGACCAAGTGCCGAAGGACTACACCCGCAAGCAAACTCTCACCAATGAAGAACGCTACAGCACTGAAGAATTAAAAGAAAGGGAAGTGCGAATTCTGACAGCGCGGGAAGATTTAAATCAATTGGAATACGATATTTTTGCTCAAGTGCGATCGGAGGTAGGAGAACACGCCGAAATTATTCGCAACGTTTCCCGCGCCGTGGCTGCGGCCGATGTTTTGTGCGGTTTGTCAGAAGTAGCAGTTTACCAGAATTACTGCCGCCCGACTATGACAGAAAGTCGGGAAATTAAAATTATTGAAGGTTGTCATCCTGTGGTGGAAAAGTCTTTGCCGCCGGGATTTTTTGTACCTAATTCTGCTTTTTTGGGTCGGGAAGACTCGTTAAACCGCCCAGATTTAATTATTTTAACCGGGCCGAATGCTAGCGGGAAAAGCTGCTACTTGCGGCAGGTGGGTTTGATCCAGTTAATGGCGCAGATGGGCAGTTTTGTGCCGGCAAAAGCGGCGAGTTTGGGAATTTGCGATCGGATTTTTACCCGCGTCGGCGCAGTAGATGATTTGGCAACCGGTCAGTCTACGTTTATGGTGGAAATGAACGAAACTGCAAATATTCTCAATCACGCGACGCCGCAATCATTGGTTTTGTTAGATGAAATTGGCAGGGGAACGGCGACGTTTGACGGACTTTCGATTGCTTGGTCTGTAGCAGAATATTTAGCCACTGAGATTCTGGCGCGGACAATTTTTGCCACTCACTATCACGAGTTAAATGAGTTAGCTTCTATTTTGGATAATGTCGCAAATTATCAGGTGACAGTTAAAGAATTGCCGGATCAAATCATATTTTTGCACCAAGTTCAGCCGGGAGGGGCTGACAAATCTTACGGAATTGAAGCGGGGAGATTGGCCGGTTTACCGCCGTCGGTTATTGACAGGGCGAGACAGGTGATGAAGCAGATTGAGAAACATAGCAAAATTGCGATCGGGCTGCGGAAAGGTGTTAAAAAAAATGGTCAAAAAGAGTGTGAGGGCGAACAGTTGGATATTTTTGATGATTGAAATTTCCGGTGGTAAAAAAAGTTTGTAGTAACTTCTATATTGCACCATTTTCAATAAACCTTTCAGGGGCGGGCAGGATGCCCACCCCACAAGAAAATTTAATTTTTGTGGCACAGGCATCCTGCCTGTTCTTGAGCATGGTGCAAGATATCAGTTACTACTTTTACAACAAACCAGGAACGCTGCAACAACTCTAACGTCCATTTTGCAACTTTCTTACCTCTTTGTGTACGCTCATCCCAATTTCTAGCGCCTCATTTAGCAACCGCCCGTATTCAGTCGCCCGATCGCTCACATCCACCGCCATCAAAGCAGCTAAATTACTTTCAATATTAGCAAATAGCTCGTAACGGCGACCGATAAACTGCTGATTTTCCCTGAGAATTTTTTCTGTTTTCAAAGCACAGACTAAACTTTCTCTAGTGATTTTTAATGCTTCAATTGCATCTCCTCGGTTAATTAAATTGGCTTGTAAATTGCCAGCATCCGTTAGGCGATCGATAATATCTAAAGCCTGAATCACCTCATGATACTTCTCAACTTCATCCAGCAGACCCGCCAGCGTTGCCAGAGGCTTGCCCTTAACCCATTTATAGATATTCCAAGCAACAGTAATCGCCAGCGACAAACCCAAAGTTAGTTGTACAACACGGACAAATATCTCTGAATCGCTAAATAAACCAACATAATGTTTATTAGCCAGTAAAGCAACAGGCAGCGAAACAACTAATGTCACGCAAAATATCAGCAACTCATTCACCAAAAGAGAAAATAGCTTTTTGCCGTCCCGGAGTGCAGCAGGTCGGTAAAAATCCGCTGCAAAACCGTCGCTCAAAGCTATTCCACTCAAATCCTCCAACTCCTTCTCAGAAATTTTTAACTGTTCCAAATCCGCTTGTATCACTCTTCAAAATCTCCTTTAATTGGGATTAATTACGATCCTCCCAGAGACATAATTGATTGCCACAGACTCGTATAAAAATTGCTTTCTCGGTCTCGGAACAGTTGAAAAGCCATTCCCGGCGACCCCAAAAACGGTCTCAGCGTCCATCCCAACTGAGTCCCAACAAACGCATAAAGTCCCAACCAAAAGCGCAAAATATTTAGCCTGATGTCTTTGCCTTCCGCATCTTGTTCTGAAAGAAAGTGCATTCCTTGATAAATGAAACTTACTCCCAAAAATCCTGTGATTGCCATGATAGCAACATTCAGCAACAGATAAAAATTGTAATTGGTACTGCTTATGAGGAAAAACAAACTAACAGGTGCAAATCCAAACAGCAAAACGCTAATCATCGCCATCGCTGTCATCAACAATGTCAAATACTGTTCAAAAGTTCGTTTAGAACCAAACATGACATTAAAAAAGTACAGTGTGGGAAAGCAGATAATCAGCGTCAGCAAGTAAAGTGCTGGCAACTTAATTGCTGAAACTAGACATTGCATCCACGTACTAGAGGCACCTAATATCGCTCCGTAAATGCCAAAAAATACGGTACTAGAAATCAACAAACCGAAAATTTTAGATTTGAGCTTGATACCTTGGCGAATTTCTTCGAGAAATTGTTGCCGTTCCCGCAGCAAATACATTACTACTGAAAAATATTTCACGGGCTCTCCTTGTGACTGATGCGACTCCGAATCAGTCATAACTCAAGCTGAGTTCGATCGGCAATCTTGTCAAACCAGGGTACTCTATGTTAACCAATTATTCTTGTAACCAGCTCACCACAAGCTCACAGGTGGAGGCGTTTTGAGAGATACTTACAAAGCTAAACGGCTCAAACTGAATACAGGTATGCTTTGTATTCAATTTGTATTCATTTGTCTCCAAATTGTCTCCACAAAGGGCGATCGGGTAGTCATTGGATACTCAGTTGATACTCAGTTTGGTCGTTCCGTAGTCAAATCTTAGTCATTTTGTATCCAATTTGTATCCAATTTCTAGTCAATCCGACCCCTCGACAACCCAGAAAATCAGCAATAAAAAACCTCAAACCGTTGATTGATCGTTGGTTTGAGGTTTTTTATAGAAGTAAGCGGGCAGCGGGAATCGAACCCGCATAGTTAGCTTGGAAGGCTAAAGTTTTACCACTAAACTATGCCCGCGCACAGAAACTAAACATACCACAAGTCTCTGGGGATTGCAATAGGTCTGTGCAAAAATTTTGAAGACCTCCCTCACACAGGCTGAATCGGGGCTGAATCGGGACTGGCCGGTCGATCGCCCCCTGGCCCCAAAAATCCCCGTCTCCCATGCTGCGTAAGACTTTACGGGTGGAAATAATCGTAAATTTGCTGCGCCAGACGCGGGCCAATCCCAGAAACTTCTGCCAACTGTTCGGGAGTCGCTAAACGGAGATAGTCGATCGACCGAAAATGTGCTAACAATTGTTTTTGTCGGTGGTGTCCCAATCCGGGAATTTCATCAAGGCGCGATCGCTTCATTCTCTCGCTTCTGCGATCCCGGTGAAAACTCACAGCAAACCTGTGCGCCTCATCCCGCACCCGGCGCAATAATTGTACCCCAGGCTGCTCAGAATTAGTGGGCAGTGGCAAAGATTCCCCCGGCAAAAATATCTCCTCTCGCTGCTTGGCCAAACTGACAACGCGCAACTCTTCTAGCAAATTCATCTCCCGCAAAACAGCCACAACTGCTGACAGTTGACCTTTGCCGCCATCTATCATAATTAAGTCGGGTTTGTCCGAAATAGTACGAGAAACTGAGGATAAATTGCTGATTTTTTCCGAATTTCCTAAATCGCTAAATTCTTCTTCATTATTCGTTCTATCCGTTAAATCCGTTATAAAATCCGTTGCCGAACTTTCTTCTTCCTTCAATCCTCGAAATCGGCGACCGATAACTTCTGCTAAACTAGCAAAATCATCAGAATGACCCGATTTAATTTCAGGATTTTTAATTTTGTAATGGCGATAGTGTTGATTGGCGGGCAAACCGTCAATAAATACGACGCGGGAAGCTACAGCGTCAGAACCTTGAATGTGAGAAATATCGTAACCTTCAATGCGGCGAGGAACTTCTGGCAAATCGAGAATTTCTGCTAAATCTTCCATTGCTTGAGAATTGCGATCGCTCAATCTTTGCATTCTCGCCAATTCATACTCAGCATTCCGTTCCACCATCTCAATCAACTCAGCTTTAGTTTGCCGCTGCGGCGTCAAAATCGTAACTTTTCGCCCCTTACGGTTGCTCAACCAATCTGCTAATATTTCCGCTTCTGGCAATTCGTACTGCACAGAAATTTCGCTGGGAATTTCTACAGATTCGACATTTTGATAGTGTTCTTCCAACACCCGCTGCAAAATCGCTCCGGCCTCTACCCCCCCTCGTTCCCCCCCTTGCCAAGGGGGGGAGGAAAGAGAAAGTTCAGATAACTCTTCCCCCCCCGATTGTAGGGGCGGTGCCCCCGTGCCCGCCCTGAGTTGGGAGGGTATTTCCGCCATAAATCCCAACCTTCCGACCAATTGACCAGCGCGAATTTGGAACAATTGGACGCAAGCGTGCTGGGTGTCTGCCGCAAGTGCGATCGCATCTCTGGAAACAGTATCGTCGGGCAAAGACACTTTTTGACCCGCACTCAAAGACTGCAAACCCTTAATTTGATCGCGAATGCGCGCCGCCGTTTCAAAGTTTAAATCTTCGGCTGCCTCTTCCATTTGGGGCTCTAAAATATCGAGTAATTCCTGAGTTCTTCCCTGGAAAATCATCGCTACTTTTTGGATTATTTTCCGGTATTCTTCAGGCGAAGTTAACCCTTGACAAACGCCAACGCAGCGCCCGATGTCGTAGTTCAAACAAGGACGGTCTTTAAATAGCGGTTGAGGGCGCTGCCGCAGGGGGAAAATTCGCTTAATTAAATGCAGCGTACTCCGCAGCGCCCCTGTATCGACGTAGGGGCCGTAGTAGCGGTCTTTTGCACTACCGGCGCGGCGTTTGCGGGTGATAAAAATGCGCGGGTATTCCTCCGACCAGGTTATGCACAAATAAGGATATTTTTTATCATCTTTGAGGAGTACATTAAAGTAAGGTTGGTGCTGTTTTACCAGGTTTGCTTCTAAGGCTAAAGCTTCTGCTTCTGTGTCGGTGGCGATGAATTCAATTTCGCGCACTTGCTGCACCATCATCGCGATGCGGGGGCTGAGATTTTGACTTTCGCGGAAGTATGAACGGACGCGGTTTCGGAGTTTTTTTGATTTGCCGATGTAAAGGATGCGATCGCTCTCATCGCGCATTAAATATACACCAGGAACCGCCGGAATTTCTTTGAGGCGACTTTCTAGGCGTTCCGAGTCTTTAACTAACGGCAGAGTTTTTGTGGATGGCATTGCAAGCTATCTCAGCAAAATAGAGACTGATTGTACACTCTTTTATTTTACCTTAATTAGGTCGATTTTGACTGCTGCTACCGTCGCCCAACCCACCGATTAAACTTGAGAATCAATTACAATATCTGAGATAAAAACTTGCGAGTGCGTTCTTCCTTCGGATTCTGAAAAAACTCTTCTGGCTTCGCTTCTTCCACTAAAACGCCACCATCCATCAATACAATGCGATCGGCAACTTCGCGCGCAAACCCGACTTCGTGAGTCACCACCACCATTGTAATTCCAGTTTGAGCCAAATTTCGCATTACATCTAACACTTCCCGCACCATTTCCGGGTCTAATGCTGATGTCGGTTCATCAAACAGCATAATTTTAGGCTGCATGGCTAGAGAACGTGCAATAGCGACCCGCTGCTGCTGTCCTCCAGACAACTGTCCGGGATATTTTTTTGCTTGTTCCAAAATTCCAACTCTTTCTAACAGTTGCATCGCCACTTCTTCGGCTTTTTTCTTCGGCCAGCGGCGCACCCATACTGGCGCTAGCATGACGTTTTGCAAAACTGATAAGTGGGGAAACAGGTTAAATTGCTGAAACACCATTCCTACTTCGCGGCGAATTGTCTCGATATTGCGTAAGTCGTGGGAAAGTTCGATTCCGTCGATCGTAATTTTACCTTGTTGGTATTCTTCTAAGGCGTTGAATGTGCGAATAAACGTCGATTTTCCCGAACCGGATGGCCCCATCACGACAACGACTTCACCTCGGTTGACGGTCATGCTGACACCTCGCAGTACGTGAAATTGTCCGTACCACTTGTGGACGTTTTCTGCTACGATTACTTGTTCTGGGGCTGTTAGTTGACTTTCCATATTTTTTTTATTTTTTAACCGCAGATAGAGGCAGATGAACGTTGATGAACGCTGATGAAAGTAGATGAGTTTTTAGCGCTGGCCTACTCCTAATGTTCGCTCTATTTTGCGGCTGGCTAGGGACATTGAGTAGCAAAATATCCAATAAATGATGCCGACGAATATGTAAACTTCGGCGTATCTGCCGATATAGGAAGGATTTGCTAAAACTGCGCGGGATATTCCGATTAATTCTAACATTCCGAATAGAGATAGTAGGGATGTATCCATGAATAATCCGATGAATTGACCGCCGATCGCCGGAATGACTATTCGCAGTGCTTGAGGCAGTACAATGAGAATTGTGAGTAGGGGTGTATTGAGTCCGATCGACCTCGCTGCTTCTATTTGTCCCCTGGGCACGGCTTGCAAGCCACCGCGCACGTTTTCCGCCAAGTATGCCGCACTAAATAACGTTAATCCAGCAATGGCTCTAATTACTCTATCCAATTTCGGATATTCTGGTGGCAAGAAGAGTTGCAGCATCACTTGACCTAAAAATAAAATGCCAATTAATGGTAAACCGCGAATAATTTCAATGTATAATGTTGATAACAGTCTTACAACTGGCAAAGAACTTTGTCTTCCGAGTGCTAGCAATACTCCTAAAGGAAAGGAAAGCACAATACTAATAACTGCTAAAAACAGCGTTAATACTAAACCGCCCCAATCATTTGTTGACACTTCTGTCAAACCTAACCCGCCTTTAATTAACCACAAAACTATTGGGAAGGAAAGAACCCAGATTGCAGGCATCCAGTCCATGATTTTTGGGTGAATTTGCCTTCCGATGGCATAGCTGGCGGCGGCTGCGATAATAATTCCTAAGAGGTAGAGGCGAGAGGTTAGGTCGATCGGCGAAATGACCGCACCCACAACCGCAGCACCAAGTATAATTAGTAAAGGCGGATTCCAAAGACGTTCTTGCCGCTGAATATTTCCCCAAGTTAATCCTCCCAACAAGGCAATTATGGCCGTTACTATCCACAGCCGCCAGTAGGATTCGCGGGGAAATCTGCCGGCGAAAAATAGTGGCAAGTTAGCTTCTAATACGCGCCATTGAGCTTTTGTTGTTGCCCAAACGATAATTCCTTTAATAGTTTGGAAAGCGATAATTAGGCAAACTACCGTCAGAATGCTGTTGTACCAGGTACTAAATAAATTTTTGCGCGCCCAATTCCAAGGAGTAGGCGAGTCGGTGGCTGGGGGCGGTAATATGGGGACAGTTTCCATATAGCGGTTTTCAATCCTATGACGTAGAGTAACAACCAGTTATTTTATTAACCCGCGTAGGCGGGTTTTGCTTGTATAGACGCGATTTCCAATCGCCAAAGCTAAAAAAAATCCTACTTATTTTCGCCGATTTATCCAATCTTCTCCACCTGGTAACTGACTTAAATGCTGGGCTAACACTGCGGGTAAATCTTTGGCGGAATGGATATAAGTCAAGTTCAATAACCTCACAGCAGTTTGAATAATCAGGTTTCTATCCATCATCTCTGCAAGTTGAAATTGAGTATAAACACCGTTCAATACTTCCTCCGCAGCCTCGGCAATCGCATCCTCAATCACCTCCTCCTCTATAAAACTCTCCCATTCATCAGAATTGATGTAATAAGATGTTTTATTATCTTTAATATTTACCTTTTTAATTTCTCTGATTGCATGGCGAATCGAACTTGCCCAAGAACCAGTTAATCGCTGTTCAACTTGATTTTTAATCAAGTGAATCAGCAAAATATTTAAAAAAGATTGGATTTGTCGCAAAATTGCCTGTTTGCTCATTCCATCTAACTCATCGACTATTGCCAAAGCATCCGTATACCTTCCTTCCAATATGCTCTTTCTAAGAGCAATTAATTCTTGTGTCATTTGCTCCACCTCCAATTTGATACTAGCAAGCCAAAGATAGTTGTGAGTTATTTATTATTGCTTAATCCTTAAGTCACAAGTTTTAGTTACTCGGTCTAAGCTAAAGTCACTGTATGCCATTTGACGCGCTCTCCTTTTATTACAATTAAAATAGATGAAATATAAACTATTTACCTCTCCTTGATTTGTACAGTTTTATTGTACCAATTCATGAACAGAGAAACTATCAAACTAATTGTTAGGTATGTTACCATGATAATTAACATTGCTTCGATCGCCCGCCCGGTCTGATTCAACGTCGGAGAGCCCACCACAAAATAAACGTCGGGATAAGCAACCGCAACCGCTAAACTCGAATTCTTAGCTAAATTCAGATACTGACTGGTTAAAGGTGGCACAATCACCCGCAAAGCTTGCGGCAAAATTACCATCCGCATCATTGTTCCAGACTTCAGCCCCAAAGACTTTCCCGCTTCCCACTGGCCTTTCGATACTGATTGAATTCCGGCGCGGACAATTTCGGCAATGTAACTGCCAGTATACAAGCTGAGTCCTGTCACCAAGGCTGCAAATTCAGGAGTTAATTTTAATCCTCCTTCGAGTTGCAATTCTGGTGTCAGGCGGGGGAAATCTAGACGAAAAGGCAGATTTTTGGTGATAATAAAAGCTAAGATTGCACTCAGCCCGATCGCACCTAGAGCCCAAAACAACTGTCTTCCCGGCTTAGCTTCTTCCAACATCACCCGCGCCCGCCACATCCACAGCCCAGCGGCAGCCAAAACTCCGACAGTTAGCAGAATCAACCAAATCTCAAAACCCGGCAAAGCCACTGGCGTTGGTACAGCAATGCCGCGATTTGTAAAGTAAATCGGCCCCCTCATCTGCTGATTGTCTTCCAGTTTTGGCAGGGAAATGAAAACTGCAAAATACCAGAAAAATAATTGCAGCAATAACGGCGTATTTCGTAAAATTTCCACATACAAACCAGCCAAACTCCGCAGCAGCCAATTGTCGGAAAGGCGCGCAATTCCTACCGTCAAGCCCGCAACTGTTGCGAAAATAATGCCGATACCCATCACCCGCAGCGAGTTGATTAAACCGACTAAATAAGCTTGTCTGTAACTGTTAGCGGGACTGTAGGGGATTACACTTTCACCGATGTCAAAAGATGCTTGGGAATTGAGAAAATCAAATCCAAAGGCAATCCCCAGTTGCGAGTAATTGGCACTGAGATTGTCCGCGAGAATCGCGATAACAACTATTACTAAAATTAGAGCGATCGCCTGTCCGGCTATTTTCCAGAAGCGATCGTCCCGTAGCAGTTTTGATATATCTTTAAATTTGGGCAATTTCTCCGATTTCCCCGGTTGAGGTTCTGGATTCATAACTGTTTAATGTAGAACACACTATACCTAACTTTAGCCTGCCTAAAATATCTTGTTGGTTAACTGTCAACAGTCAACAGTCAACAGTTAACAGTCAACAGTCAACAGTCAACAGTTAACAGTTAACTAAAATTAACGGAACGGCGGCGAGTAAAGCAAACCGCCATCTTTCCAGAGTCGGTTTTGACCCCGTTCTAACTTGAGTGTACTTTTGGGGCCGAGGTTGCGATCGTAGATTTCCCCGTAATTCCCCACTTTCTTAACAACGCGGACAGCGTAGTCGTTTGGGAGTCCCAAACCTTTACCTAAATCTCCTTCTGTTCCTAGCAAACGTTTGACGTTCGGATCTGTAGTGCTTGCCACTATTTTGTCTACATTTCCTGAATTAATTCCCAAATCTTCAGCTTCAATCGCCGCGAAAATAATCCATCTCACCGCGTCAGACCATTTAGCATCGCCGCTTTTCACCGCTGGGGCTAATGGTTCTTTTGACATCACGATCGGCAAAACAACATTATTATCGGGATTCGGCAGAGTGGTGCGCTTAGAAACAAGTTGCGATCGATCGGCAGTAACACCTTGACAGCGACCTTCTTGATAGGTAGCAAAGGTAGAATTCACATCTTCAAACACCACAGGAGTGTATTTAACTCCTATTTTTCGCATTTGGTCAGACAAATTTTGTTCCGTGCTCGTACCTGTCTGCACGCAGATAGATTTGCCCGCAAAATCTTTTAAACTTTTGATGCCGCTGTCTTTTTTGACCATGATGCTTTGAGAGTCATAAAAGATCACCGGGGCAAATTCCAGTCCAGTAGTGCTGTCGCGACTCGCGGTGTAGGTGGTATTTCGGCTGAGAATGTCGATTTCTCCCGCCTGCAAAACTGTAAATCTATCTTTAGCGTTGAGTTTTCGGTACTCGACTTTTTCGGGATCGTCAAATATTGCCGCCGCGACAGCCCTGCACACATCCACATCCAGTCCCGAATATTTGCCTTTTTCGTCTACAAAGCTAAAACCCGGTAGTTCGCCGCTGACGCCACAAATCAGTTTGCCGCGGCTGACAATTGTATCTATCCGGCTGGAACCTTGTTGCGAGTTGCCACCTGCTGCAGTTGTTGCTGTTGTTTGTCCGGTTTGTGCCGATCGATCCCTACAAGACGCCAACGGTGCCACAAATAACACACTTGCTAGTACCAGAAATCGCCATTTACGCATAGATTTTAATAGAACGCTTTCCTGATCATCCTAGCTTGTAGCTGTCGAGATCGGCCGATCTACACAGCCTCCGGTTTCAAATTAGCCGTTCTGCATCCGGTGCTGCACAGCAGCAACTGCCCCGACTACCCGCCTGTTTTTTTTTTGAGCAAACTGGGAGCCCAGAGTTAGAAACCCGGTTTCTGGCTGGATGTCTGGTCGTCAAACCTAAGATTTATCCCTGAAACCCGGTTTCTTTTCTGCTATTTCTGCCCAGCGCGAGCGATCGTCGCCCTTCCCTGGAATATTTATCCGATTTTGATTGAATCCGCTCACAGTAGCTCTGGTGCGAGCCGCTGCTCAGCTAAATCGCGGATTAGGGACAGCCGAGACTGGATGTATTCGTCCAACAAATCTGCTTCTTTGCCATTAAGCGCAGAGTTGGTCTTTAACTGTTTCAGCAGCCACTGTACCAGGGTGGCATCGTCCAAATTAACTAACAGAGTAGCTTGGGTGGTCTCAATTAATGACCAGAGTTGGCGTAACATGACTGGAGTCATAAAACCTCGTTGAGCGTAAATACGCACTTAATGGGCGGGGATAGCGAAAAGCTGGTCTTGGTGTCTCAAGCCGATAGACGAAAAGCACCCTCATGTCCATCGGCTTAATGATTATTTTATATTTGACCACAATAACTTAATACAGTAGTGTCGCAAGTTACAACACACAAGATGTTATAAGAGTTCCCAATTCCTTCACATTGAGATAAACATCTTGATAAAAGATTAAAAATCTTTACACGCGCTCGCTCGCGAGGGCTGCCAAGAGCCGTGCGCGATCGGGCTCCACGGGCCCGGTTCAAAAGAAAATTGATTTATTACTCAGTAGCCACCAACTTTTGAACCCTCGCCAGAATTATTTCTAATTCAGCGATGATTTTTGTAGCCCCCTCCAAATCATTTGATTCGGCCAGACTTTGAAGCTGATCTGCCATATCGGGCATTAACCGCACCGCCGCCGTAGCGCTGACACCTTTAATTTGATGAGCGTGACGCGCCAGTGTCTCCATATCTCCCGAGGCGATCGCCCCCTTAGCAGCTTCTAAATAACTACCAGTATCCACCACGAAAGTTTGCAGTATTTCCCGCTCAAACTCTAAATCAGCGCCCGAAATTTCGTGCAAACGTGCCATATCGACTACCGATTCGATATCTGGCTCAGAATTTTGAAGTTCCTCGCCATTAAACTTGGGAGTTTCAATTTTTAGCTTGGCCGACCAATTTTCTAGTACCGATTTTAACTTTTCGATCGCAATAGGTTTGCTAATATAATCGTCCATGCCCGCCGCCAGACACTTTTCCCGATCGCCCTTCAAAGCATTCGCCGTCATCGCAATCACCACCGTCTTTTGATGCGGCTGCATCTTCCCAGCAGCATCTGCCGCTTCCCGGCGGCGCAATTCCAGCGTTGCTTCGTAACCGTCCAAAACCGGCATCTGACAGTCCATCAAAACAATGTCATACTTTTTCAGAGCAACCATAGATAGCGCCTCTGCGCCGTTATTCGCGACATCGGCAGTACATCCCAAAACTCTGAGTTGATTGAGACCAACTTTTTGATTGATTGGAGTATCTTCAACTAACAAAATCTTTAAACTTGCTAACTCCCGGTTGTCAATAGCTGAGGCTCGATTCGACGTTGAATTTGCCAGCGGCTCATCCATCAGCGTCATCGGGGCGATCGCATTCGCCAAGCAATCAAATAGTCGGTGAGCTTTAACAGGTTTAGTTAAATACCCGCTAAAACCGCTATTTACCAAGCGTTTCGCCTCTGCAAGCTGAGTCATTGAAGTCAGCACCACCCAATGCGTCTGCTGCATTGCCGGCTCAGAAATCCTCAAGCGTTCGAGACTTCCCGCCACCATTTCCGGCAACTGAATATCAACCAAAACGATATCGTAAGGGGAATTAACGCTGACAGCTTTGTACAGAGATGCGATCGTCATCCAACCGTTCTCAACCTCCTCAACCTCCATTCCCCACAAAACAGCCATTCTCACTAGCACTTTTCGCACTGTCGGCTTGTCGCTGGCAACTAACATTTTTCGCCCCGCCAGCACCGTTTCAAAATTCACGTCGCACGCTGTCCCGACAGCAGTTAAATTTTCCGTAACTGTCGGCACAGTAAACCAAAAAGTCGAGCCTTGGCCAGGGGTACTTTCCACACCGATTTTGCCACCCATTAACTCCACCAACTCCTTAGAAATAGCCAGCCCCAAACCTGTGCCACCGTATTTTCTTGTCGTAGAGGCATCAACTTGAGTAAAAGATTGAAACAGCTTTTTTTTGTCTTCTGGAGCAATCCCAATTCCTGTATCTGTGACTTTAAACAGCAGGAGCATCGACTCATTATTTTCTATTTTTGACGGTTCGATATTCTCTAAAATTTTCTGATTATCGCTAGCTGCCAAAACCCCAGTATTACTAGCATTAGCAACCTCAATTACCACTTCTCCTGCTTCTGTAAACTTAATAGCATTGTTGATCAAATTAGTGAGTATTTGCCGCAACCGCGCTGCATCACCTTTAATTTGCAGCGGCACGTCCCTGTCAATCAGTGCCACCACTTCTATACCTTTTTCTTGTGCGGGAGTTACCAACAAATCCAGCACTTCATTCACACAGATACTGAGGTTAAATTCGATTGTTTCTAAGCGCATTTCTCCTGCTTCCAGTTTGGAGAGATCCAGAATATCGTTAATGATGGAGAGTAAATTTTGGCCGCTGAGTTTCAGCGTCTGTACAAAGTCAAGCTGTTCGGGAGTAAGATTTGTTTTCAGCAGCAAATCAGTCATCCCCATCACTCCATTCATCGGAGTACGGATTTCGTGACTCATATTTGCTAAAAATAGCGACTTCATTCGAGATGCTTCTAGGGCAGCTTCTCGGGCCTGCTGCGCTTGTTCAAACAAAGTTGATTGCTGAATGGCGATCGCCAACTGCACGCTCAACCTTCCCAGCAAATCCATCTCAGAATCAGTCCAAACACGCGGAGCGCTGCACTGATGGGCAATGAGCAATCCCCACAACCGATTTTGACTCGTTTCCAAACTCCTTTCCGGAAGTTCAATGCGAGTTTCCGGCGAATATTCTGCTGCCAACCCCTGACTTTCATCGCCTATAAAAATTGGTACAACTAAATTAGCCCTTACCTGCAAACTAGCAAGTAAATCTCGGTGTTCCTCGCTCAAATTGGCCGTATAAATATCTGCCATTGTTTGAATAGTTCCTGCACTGTACAGCCATACAAAACTTTCCCCAAAGGACGTTCTTTGAACTTTTCTGCCCAGCAGGGGCATCCAATCATCCCCTACAGATTCCACCACCACAATCGCTGTTTCCTCAGAATCAAAACGATAAATTACCGTGCGGTCAGTTGCCAGCAACTGCCGCACTTCGTGTACAGCAGTGCTCAGAGTTTGAGTGAGGTTGAGAGACTGACGGACTCGCTGGGCGATCGCCGAAACCAGCCGTTCTTGTTCTGCTTGTTCCCGCAGCATTCTCTCAGCTTGCTTGCGTTCGGTGACATCGCGAATTACCGCAGCAAAGCACAGCGGTTCGGTGGTTTGAGGGTGCTTGACCAGAAAAGCATTCATCACAACATCAATGGGTTGTCCGTTGCCCAAGTGCTGCATTTGACCTTCGCCTTGCCACTGGCCATGACTGATAATTGTTGGTAAAATCTCTTGACTGAATTTCTGTTGAAAATAGGGCCCAATATAATCCCAAATCTCCGTATAAAGCACTGCCGAAAGATTCTCTACACCCACCAGTTTCCGTCCGGCTTCGTTGACAAACAGCGTTTTGCCTTTCAAGGTAGCCATACCGATAAAATCGCTGCTGTTTTCAATCAGCGACACAAATTTTTGCCGTTCTTCTTCTCCTTTTTTGCGTTCGGTAATGTCGCGCTTGACGCAGACATGACAAATTACATCGTCGGCGTTGTTAATCACAGAGTATGCCGCAACGTCGATCGCCAGCGTCTGGCCTTTTTTAGTGGAGTTAGTAATTTCGCCCCGAAAACTTCCTGTTTTTGCTAAACTTTGGGCAATTGCCAAAAAGCGATCCCCCGCCACCAGCGGCGAAGCTTCTGCTTCTAATTCCGCGTCTGTGTATCCTAGAAGCGTTTGGTGAGCAAGATTTTGTTCGAGGAAAAACCCGTCAGCATCGATAATGACGATCGCATCATTGGAGTTTAAAAATATTTCTCGGTAAAGTTTTAGTTTGTCCTCAGCTCGCTTGCGTTCGGTGATGTCTCTTTTGACACTTACATAACAAACGACATCCCCAGCATCATTTAAAACCGCAAAAGCCGAAACCTCCACCTCAACTATTCCCATTTGCCCAGCCTTAATACAAGTCATTTCGCCTCGGTAACTCCCCGAAGTGGCCAAGCTTTGCAGCACCGACGCAAATGTCTGTTCTCCCATGTGAGTGGCAGGCGTTTTTCCCCACAATTTTGACGCGCTGTGACCCAGCAAAGCCGTGTGAGCTTGATTTGTTTCTAAGTAATAGCCTTCCGGGTCTAAGATCGCGATCGCATCGTTGGATTTCAAAAAGATTTGTTGATAAAGTTGCAGCTTCCGTTCAGCTTGTTTCCGGGCGCTAATATCCGTGAACAAGCCGTAGTAAACTATCTCCCCCGATGCTTGGAATTCTGGCTGGGAAGCTCCTTGCACCCATTTAAGTTTTCCTGACGGAGTGACAATTCTTCCTTCCCACCGCCAAGGCTGCAAATTTTCAGCAGAAAGCGTCACCGAGTTAAGAAAATCATCTCGATCTTCGGGATGAATCATGTCAACAATTACATTAAAATCCTGCTGAGCAGCCTCTGGTTCTATTTCATACAATTCTCGGCAGCCCGCGCTCACAAACGAGAAGGCCATCGAGCCATCTGGACGTAAGTCAATTTGATATACCGTACCCGGTACGCTAGCAGTAATTTTTTGCAGTTTGGCTTGGCTTTGATTCCTGGCTTCCTCTGTGGCCTGCAAAGGATTAATCTCTCTAGAAAAACCCAAAACCCCAAATATATTACCCTCTGCATCGCATAGCGGCAGTTTTTGCGTATCAAAGACGTGCTGTTTTCCGCCTTCAAAGACGATCGCCTGGTAGGGATTGCGAACCCTCTCCCCAGCCAGCACAGCTCGATCTTCCTCGCGGATGCCCCTAATTGAGTTGTTGCGGTCGCCAAATACTAATTCGGCTGAAAACCCTAATTCAATATCATCTTTGCCGATAATTTCCTCAACATTTTTCCCCACATATTCAGCAAAACTTTGATTAACAAAAATGTATCTAAAATTTCTATTTTTAGCAAAAACTCTGTCCGCAGAAGCGTCCATTACAGCCCGCAACAAGAGTTCTTGACTTTCCGAATCCAGACCACAATTATTTTGAAGTTTATCCTTGACACTGGTCGGTTTAGCTGCTAAATTATTTAACTTTTTTTTTGCACAAATTTGAGCTACTGTGTGGAGCAAACAAAGGTGTTCCAAATTAAAAACATTTGCCTGCTCTGCACCAATGAAAAATACTCCCAATAATTCCTCACTTTCATCCGGGTTGGCTGGTGCCATCAAGACCGACTGAAACTGAGCCATTGGTGCCGGAGCGATGTTGTGCGCCCAGTCCCGATTGCCAGCAAGCCATTCAGCGCGAGCAGCTTGCAAGCGCCCTTCCATTTCGGATCGGGTGCTAGCAGTTAAGGGCTGTAAGTGTTGCAGATATAGTCGATCGTCCGGTAGCGTCAAAATGGCGATCGCCGCGCCAGGAATCAGGCGATCGAGATATGCCAGACACGCAGACCAAATTTCATCAGCACTGAGACTGGCTTGAACTTTTGCAGTAAGTTCGTTGAGAACTTGCAGTTCCAAGGTACGCTGGCGGACTTGTGCTTTGAGGCTGGCGGCTAGGATTTGCATAGTGCTCACCACACTGGTTTGCTTATATTATAATTATTGATTTTCAAATTTTTGTAAACAATCATCTTAAAATATATCCGACGAAAAGACAACGGTTTTATATTTAAATTACCTTCACGCGCTAAAAAACCAAGGCGCGATCGGGAGCAAAGAGACACTGCTCAATGCAAGCTCTCGCTCCCGCTGCGACTTAACATCACACCTAAAGATAGATGCAATATCCAGACTTCCGTGGCTTAAACCAAAAAAATTTAGACCAAAGTTCAAACCCTGAAATTCATCTGTAGAGTCAATCAAAAATCGAAAATCGAAAATCAATGGACGGTGAAACTAGCCCATTAAAATCACATTATCGATCACATGGATCACGCCGTTATCAGCTTCGATATCCGCAGCGACAACTGTAGCATTTTTCACCTCAAAACCGTCAGAACAATCAATTTTAATCGGCGAACCTTCCAAGGAAGTAACAAAACCGAGTTTTGCCAAATCAGCTTTCATAAACTTCCCCGATACGACGTGAAACATCAAAATCCTAGTCAGTTGGGGAACGTTCTGCACTAGGGTGGTGATAGTTCCCGGCGGCAATTTCGCAAAAGCATCGTCAGTGGGTGCAAAGACAGTGAAAGGGCCCGGACTTTTGAGCGCATCTACTAAATTAGCTACTTGCACGGCTGTTACGAGGGTTTGGAACGAACCCGCACCTACGGCAATATCAACAATATCAGGCATTGTGTTTTACCTCATCTGGAAAAAAGTTCTATTAAGTATCGTAAACTGAGGCGGGCAACAATACCTACTGTCTTTTTTGAAAAATTGGTAATTATTTTTTAGTGAGGACTTCAATCCTCACATTTTTGATGAGGACTTCAGTCCTCACTACAAACCTAATAATATAGGACTTACGCATGGGGGCCCAGAAACTGGGTTTTTTACGAAAATACTGCGTTAAAACCCGCAGATTACGTAAAAAACCCAGTTTCGAGGAGTCGGAGTGCGTAAGTCCTGTAATAGTTATTTTACCAGATATAATATTACTAACCGCTTGGCAATTTAACGGCGCGGTGCTTTTAAATTGTTACAAGACTGCTGGCGATTGTGATACCAAAACCTCTGTTTGTAAATCTGCTACTTCAGCATTTAGGTTTTCTCCCTTGTGAATGCTAAAACTGCCGTACAAAATTGAAATTTCAAAAATGTCTGTATGAATCAAAGCTGCTTTCCGGTGCGCGTCTTCACCCAAATGAAAACCAATCAAATCAGCTTCAGGATCTTTGACATCTTCAGGATGGAACACCTCCCAACTGATGTCTCGGCAGTCATGAAATACTATGCTATAAGGCAATCGATCGCCTGTCGGATCGTAAATACATTCAAATAAAATTTCATTCCCCCACAAAGACACATTGACATTTGTGATCAGGGATGTAAGTTCGCCTAAATTAAGCAAGTTGTAGTCATCGGGCATATTAATTACTCACTTTTTCTCCAGTATTGTGCGTCCCAGGAATCTTATTGCCAAATTCATCGCGTGTTTTGACCAAGCTGCCATCTTTGTCAAGACGCAAACCTTTGTTTATTTTTCGGCCATCTGAACCGTATCTGGGAGCTGGGGTGCGTACCACTTCACCATCAGGACGGATATTGACTCGCGAACGATCGGCAAATTCGTATTCAAGATAACCCCCTTCAGTAGTTCTGATTTCTGCACCCAATCCGCGCAAAAAGTCATCGACTTCTTGGCGAGTCATGCCGGTTAAGTCTCCAAACTCAGATGCAATTCCATTTCCTCCCACTCCCTGACTCGGCACGCAAGTCTCCTCATCAAGCATTGCTGATAAGAGTTTAGCACAGGTGGAAAATGGGAAAAAGGAAGTTTGGCAACGAGCAATGTACGGGATGTAACGGATGGATGGATCGATGGATATCGAAGAAGGAAGAATCATTCCTCAAACTCCCCATGCCCAATGCCGTATTTTGCCAATACCTAAAACAAATAGGGCGCGCACCGCACGCCCTATCTATCAGCAATTAGCCAACAATTATTAGCCACCGATTTGAACTTTAACCACGCGGTTCTTTTCTGCTTCCGCTTTGGGCAAATTCAGGTGCAAAACTCCATTTTTGTACTCAGCTTCTACACTGTCATTTTGTACCCGTGCGGGTAGGGGAATCACCCGGCGGAACGAACCGTAACGGAACTCAGAGCGAGTCATGCCTTTATCTTCACTCTTAGTTTCCAGACGGCGTTCGCCGCTAATAGCAACGGCTTCTGCCGTTACTTGTACATCCAAATCCTTAGCTTCCATGCCCGGAACTTCTAATTTAAGGTGGATGGCTTCGGGAGTTTCATCGAGTTCGGCGGGGGGTACAAAAGCAACACCGTTAGATGCGCGATCAGTTGCCGGTGACAAGCTATCAAACAACCGATTCATTTCTCGTTGCAAGGAGTCCATTTCCCGCAAAGGTTCCCAACGAATAAGTGCCATAACTAATACCTCGACTATCTGAAGTTTTTAGGGTTGAGAAACACTTGACTCAACCTGTATTTAATATATTCCAGCTTCCGAAATAGGGGGATTCGGTTTTCCGCAAAAAAGCCGATCGCATTTCCGAACATTCGCGATCGATACTGCTAAATAATTGCGGGTGCGGATATCCGATCCAACCCGAACAAAGCAATTTTAGATTTTAGATTCGAGCCAGGAATTCCCATCTAAAATCTAAAATCGAAGGTTCGATTAACTCCACCGCGAATGCTGATAAGAAGCGTAGGTATCAAACAAAGCACCCACCAAACCAAAAGTTAGACCGATGACGAAAAAACCCTGGAGGGGACAGCCGCTGCCGAAAGTAGCTAAGAACTGCAAAATCAGGTCTTCTCCAGAACGGCCTAATCCTTGGAGAGCAGGCACGAAGCGGATCAGCGAAAAGCTAGTCAATCCCGCACCGATTAACAATAAGGGGGCGACAAAGCTCAACAGGCTGGTGAGCAGTACAGAGCGAAGAAAATTGGGAAAAATGCTCATAAGAGTCAGTAAATTCAGCTAAACTGCCGAAAGGTGCAAGCAAACAAAACTTGTCCTTTTCTACGATAGGCAGCGATCGCCCTCCGTGGTCAGTTCTGTCAGAAATCTTAAATGTTATAGAAAAAACTTGTTTAAGATTTGTAGATAGATTTCATTTTTGGCAGTTGTTCTATACTCGAAATCCCCTTGAGCACCAGTACATCTTCGAGCCTCAGTTTGTGGAGTCAGCGGTTGCTGGCAGCAGCTTTATTGGGCGGCCAAGTCATGCTGCACTTGCTGAAGGGCAAAATTCATCGCCGCAACACCCTCGATCAAATGGCAGCAGTCGGCCCTGAATCTCTGCTGATTGCTTTGCTGACTGCGGGTTTTGTCGGCATGGTATTTACTATTCAGGTAGCGAGGGAATTTATTAACCTCGGTGCCGGCAATGTCGTCGGTGGCGTTTTGGCTTTGTCTTTGACGCGCGAACTCGGCCCCGTCTTAACAGCCGTAATCGTGACGGGGCGAGTAGGTTCGGCTTTTGCGGCGGAAATCGGCACGATGCAGGTAACAGAACAGATAGATGCCCTGCTGATGCTCAGAACAGACCCGATCGACTATTTAGTAATTCCCCGCGTCATTGCTTGCTGCTTGATGCTGCCAATTTTAACAATCATGTGTCTCGTCACCGGCATCCTCGGCGGACTGCTGATTGCTACGACGATGTACGGCATCTCTCAAAGCGTGTTTTTAGAATCAGTCCGCAATTTCCTGAGTTTGTGGGATATTTGCAGCGCGGCAATTAAGGCTTTTGTATTCGGTGGCTTGATTGCTGTAATCGGCACTAGCTGGGGTTTGACCACCACCGGCGGGGCAAAAGGCGTCGGCCAATCGACTACTACGGCGGTGGTGACGGCTTTGCTGGCTATTTTTATTGTGAACTTTTTCCTGACTTGGCTGATGTTTCAGGGAACGGGTTCTAGCGTACTCAAGGGCTTGTAAGCTAGGAAACAGATAAAATATGAATAATTGGCAACATTCGTTTACTACCCTTGATTTAAACCCGTGACTACAACTGCCTCTTCGACTGCGCCGACAAATATGATCGAACTCGCTCCGAGTTATGCGATTCCCCTAGTCCTGGTACTGGCGGCCCTACCGCTACTGTTCGTTCAGAAGTGGGTGAGTTTGCCGCTTTCTTTGTTCGGCTTGTTTCTGATGTACCAAACCGCCACCCTCCGGCTACAATTTACCCCAACAGATTTGGACATTTATCGATCGTCCAACTTAATCCGCCGCTTTCCTTACCGAGAATGGCAAAATTGGCGGATATTTTGGCCTGCGGTGCCGATTTTGTTCTATTTCAAAGAAATTAACAGCATTCACTTTCTGCCGGTTCTGTTCGATCGTAAAATGCTACAGACCTGCTTAGAACAGCGCTGTCCCCGTCAAGACTAAAAAAGTTGTTAATTTTTAATTTTTAACTTTTCCGTGCCCACGCCGAACAAAATTTCCCATGAATTCAGACGAATCTCCAACCCAAGAACCGCAACCACAACCAGCCGCCCCAAGCGGTGAAGGCGAAGTCGATTTGCCCGTGAATGAGACGGAATACCAACTTCTATCTCAAACAGAGGATTTGTGGCTCGACGAAAATGAACTGCCAGCCCAACTCCCGCCAGAAACAGACCCGCCGCTGGCAGAGGAAGATGCCGAAATCGCCCAATTCGTGGACGAAGCAGGCGCAATCGCCCAAATTGGGCCCAACACCCACGATGGCGCATCAGAAAGTCCGATCGCTCCAATCGAGCTTCCAACAGACTCTGTGCCAACAGCAACCGCAGAAACGGTAACGGCCATCCCAGACAATGTTACCGAACAGTTGGCAGAGAGAGTCAAAGAATTGCACCAGCAAGAACAAGCTTTGACTGAAAAAATTGCAGCCTTGGAAGCCGAGAAAGCCAATGCTATAGAAGCGTTGGGCCAGGCTCAAGCATCGATCGGGCGTTTGGTACAAGACGGCTTGATTCAACTAGATCAGCGCAAACAAGCGCTACAAATCGAAGTAGAAAAACTCGAACGCCGGCGCGATCGAATTCAAAAGGAAATGCGAACCACTTTTGCCGGCGTTTCCCAAGATTTAGCAATTCGAGTCCAGGGTTTCAAAGACTATCTAGTAGGCAGTTTGCAGGATTTGGCCGCTACCGCCGAACTCTTAGATTTGACACCGCCGGCCCCAGAAACACCACAGCGAACTGCTGCTGAAGAGTCTCAATCCTCAGCACCAGTAAATCCCAAATTTGCCGAACAGGGATTTCAAGAACAAGCCAAACAAATTCGCCGCACCCTCGATCAATATCGCACTGTCCCCGACTACTACGGCCCGCCTTGGCAACTTCGCCGCACTTTTGAACCCATCCACGCGGAACGAGTTTCTAACTGGTTTTTCACTCAAGGAGGAAGGGGTGCTTTGCGGACTATGGGTTCGCGCTTGCAAAATATCTTGATTACTTCGACAATTATTTCTGTACTCAGAAGCGTCTACGGTGGACGGGTGCGGACTTTAGTGCTCGCCAACAGTCCCGAACGTTTGGGAGAGTGGCGCCGGGGTTTGCAGGACTGTTTGGGCATTACTCGCAGCGATTTTGGCCCGGAAAGGGGGATTATTATGTTTGAGTCGGCGGAAGCTTTGGCTCAAAAAGCCGATCGACTGGTGAAAGATGGCAAATTGCCACTAATTGTGATTGATGAAACTGAGGATTTAATTAGTTTGTCAATCCTGCAATTTCCGTTATGGCTGGCCTTTGCTGCAGATCCGCAAACTTTGATGGCTGCTAAGGATTTTTGAGCAAGTCCGGGCGAATATAATTCGCTGCTATACAAACTTTCGTCCGCCTGCGCGGACTGAAGAAAATCCGGGGGAAATTAACCGGAATTGGTTCTTCCTTCTTCCTTCTTCCTTCTTCCTTCTTCCTTCTTCCTTCTTCCTTCTTCCTTCTGCTGTACACGAAATCTCAAATTAAAAAATGGCTAGCTGGATAATTTTAAATGGCGCATTGCTAATAGCAGCTTATCTGCTGGGATCGATTCCGACTGGGTATGCCTTGGGGAAATGGATGCTGGGAATTGATATTCGAGAGGTTGGTTCGGGTTCGACTGGTGCGACTAACGTACTGAGGACTTTGGGGAAGTGGCCGGGGTTGGGGGTGTTGCTGGTTGATGTGTTGAAGGGGGTAAGTGCGATCGTCCTAATCCGCTACATTTACTCTCTTACTTTTACCCAGCAGCTAGCAACCGCAGCAGGTTTAGAAAATACTGCAACTGTCATCCCTTGGATGGCAACTTTGGCGGGTTTCTCTGCTGTTTTGGGCCACAGCAAATCAATCTGGCTGGGGTTTACCGGCGGTAAATCAGTGGCTACGAGTTTGGGAGTTTTGCTTGGTTTGTACTGGCCAGTAGGTTTGGGAACTTTCGGAATTTTCGGAATAGTATTTGCGGTATCGCGAATTGTCTCTTTAAGTTCGATTATCGGGGCAATTAGCGTTGCTGGATTGATGTTTGCTTTACATCAGCCGCTGGCTTATGTATTGTTTGGAATTGCGGGCGGTGTGTTTGTAATTGTGCGGCACCGGAGCAATATTCAGCGGCTGTTAAATGGTACGGAACCGAGGATTGGAGAGAAATTGGAAACAGCAAGTAGCGATTAATCTGAAACGGCCTGACACCTTTTCAATTATTTCCCATAACTGGCCCTAGTTCCAACACAAATCCGGGCAAAACATTTTCCCCTGACAGCGTAACAGGGGACTGCAATATTTCTATTTCTTGATCGATCCTATAAATTTCCACACTCCGCGTTTGCGGGTCAATCAACCACCCCAAACAAACGCCATTTTCCCGATATTCCTGCATTTTATCTCGAGTTTCTCTGATAGAATCAGTGGGCGAGCGCAATTCCACTACAAAATCAGGACACAGTGGCGGAAATTTCCTTTTTTGTTCGGGAGTTAAAGCTTCCCATCTTTCGCGTTTTATCCAAGAAGCATCGGGAGAACGAGTTGCACCGTTTGGGAGTCTAAAACAGGTGGAAGAGTCAAAAGCAATTCCTAGATTCGGATTTTGGCGACTCCAAGCTTGCAATTGATAGGATAAATCCATATTACGGTTTCCAGTTTCTCCTCCCGTTGGTGGAACCATCAGCAGTTCTCCTTTTGCATTCCGTTCAAATTTATAATCGGGGTGATGTTGGCACAGTTCGTAAAACTGATCGTCTGTCAACTTGATCCACGGACTTAAATCTAATTTTAAAGTCAGCATGGCACTAACACCTATTTACCTAATTCTTGAGAACGCAAAGAAGCTGCTTTTACTGCTTCGATTAGCGCAGAACGAAAGCCGCTACTCTCTAATTTAGCAATTCCCGCAATAGTTGTACCGCCGGGACTCGTAACTTGATCTTTCAATTGTGCCGGGTGCATTCCCGTTTCTTGCATGAGCTTCGCCGTACCGAATACAGTTTGCAAAGCTAATTGAGAGGCGATCGCCCGTGGCAGTCCAGCACAAACTCCGCCATCTGTCAAGGCCTCTATCAAAATTGCTACATAACCAGGCCCGGAACCCGAAAGCCCTGTCACCGCATCCAGCATACTCTCAGGTACTTCTACCACTTCTCCTACGGCCTGAAAGATGCGCTTTACCAATTCTAAATCAGCCGGTTGAACAAGTTTTCCCGGAGCGATCGCGCTCATTCCCGCTCCTACTGTGGCTGGAGTATTCGGCATCACCCGCAGCACTCCCCGCCCCGGAAAAGCTGGTTCTAGCTTGCTGAGTGGCACTCCTGCCAAAATCGACACTACCAGCGCTTCTGGCTGGGAATTAGCCGTTTCTCCATTATTTCCCTGTTTGCGATCGGCCGCCACCGCCAACTCCAAAGCTACCGTATCAAAAACTTGGGGTTTAATTGCCAAAAACAGCACTTCTGTAGCGGCAGCAACTTCTAGATTGCTGGCTGTTGTTCCAATGCCGTATTTCTCAGTCAAAAACTCGCGGCGCTTTACCCCAGGCTCGCTCACCAATATTTCTGAAGGCAAATAAACTTTTTCTGCTATTAAGCGGGATAAGAGAGCTTCTCCCATTACCCCGCCGCCGATCGTACCAAATTTTATGTTAGTCATTAGTCAGTTGTCACTTGTCACTTTTGAGTTATAAGTTGTCAGTTGTCAGTTGTCAGTTGTCAGTTGTCATTGGTTACTTAGTTGTTAGCTAATGTTATTAATCCGCAGTGTTTATTCCACAGTTATTAGTTGTTAACTATTGACTACTGACTACTGACTACTGACTACTCACCACTGTCAACTGACTACTAACTACTGACTACTGAGCTACTGGAGCTTGTTCTGCAGGCCAGACTGTGGGTGCAGGAGCAGCAGGACGAGGGCGACCTTGGGCAGGAGGCACTTCGTGAACCACACCAGACTGAGTTCTCACCTGCACGCAGCTAGGCGTAAACAAGAAAATACTTTCGCCAATTCGCTCTTGATGACCGTCCAGGGCATAAGTACCGCCCGCCACAAAGTCCACAGCTCTTTGCGCTTGGTCTGGGTCCATCACTGTCAGGTTCAAAACCACAGACTTCCGTTCCTTAAGCGCTCGAATTGCTGCCGGCATCTCTTCAAAAGTGCGCGGCTCCATTACTACTACTTCCGAAATCCCGTTCATAGCTCCAGGCATTCCTATCACGTTATTCATTACTGACCCTACTCCCCCGGTTGGTGCAACGACATCCATACCTGTCGATCCTACTACTGACCGCTCCCGCATTCTACGATTTTGACGACGTTCTTCTTCTGCGGCTGCGACTGCAGCGGGGTTCGGTTCAGGCGCTTGGTAGAAGTTCTGATAGCGCTCCCCTTCCGTTTCGTCGTAAACGTCATCGTACTCAGGCTCATTGTTGATGCCTACAAAATCTCGCAGTTTAGAAAAAATATTCATGATTCACGCTCCTTCACGACTTGGCTGCCCCGACTATACTCGCGTTGCGCGTTAGTCGCGGGTAGCTGACTATTCTATATTTAACCCAAATTGTCTTTATCAGAAGATTTCAATTATTTATCCCCTCCTAGAGCCAAATAAGGTTTGTCCTAGCCGTACCATAGTAGCACCTGCTTGAATTGCCAAATGATAATCTCCCGACATCCCCATCGAGAGCTGCTGCATTTGAATGCAGGGCAAATTTTGCTGCTGGATTTTCTGTGCAAGTTCGCGAGTGCTGTTAAATAATTCTAGGATTTGCGAGTCATCTAATCCCAGCGGAGGAATTGTCATCAAACCTTGAATTTTGATATGCTGACATTTGTTGAGTTCTGGAAGGTCGGCAAGCAGTTCAGGAACGCTCCAGCCGTATTTGTCCGGGTCTGGCAACATTTTGACTTGCAGGCAGACTTGTGGAGAGCAGGACATTTCCCCCGCCAAGCGCGACAGTCGCTGAGCGAGTTTTAAATTGTCTAGAGAGTGAATCCACTGGAAATGCTCTAGGGCCTTGGCAGCTTTGTTGGCTTGCAAGTGCCCGATTAAGTGCCAGTTGATATCCGGTAAATCTTGCAGTTGGCTTTGTTTTTCGGCAGCCTCTTGAACCTTGCTCTCGCCAAAATCCCGGATACCGGCGTCGTATGCTTCGCGGATAGCATCAGTCGGTACCTGTTTGGTAACGGCAATTAACCGCACTGAGTCCGGCAAGTGTTGGCGAATGCTGTTAATTCGAGAGGCTATGGTCATGGGTACTCAACGCTCTTGACGGGAGGGAAGGAAAATTAAGACAGTTACCAATTACCAAATTACTGATTTTCGTTATTGAAATGTGCGCTGGTGAATGGTCTGCAATTGGTCGTACTCGTGATATTGACCGCTGCGACGCAGGGTTCGCAGGCGAATTTCAACCATGAGGCGAGCGTCGGAGCGGCTGATGGGTTCAAATCTCAGCCCGCCAGGGCCGTTTGTCACCAAAAAAAACAGGCGCTGGGCGTATAGGGTGGTAAATAATTCTTGGCTGTCTTCAACCTGGGATACCCTGAAGAGGAGGCCAAAGTTTGGATGATTCAGGTAAGTTTCGGTAGTCATTCACGCTCACAATCGATCAATTTTAGATTAAAGATTTAGATTTTAGATTTTAGTTTCGCTCGATCGCCCGACGGCGTTGTTTGACGGCGGGCTACAAAGGGCGATCGCCGTAGCCGTGCAATAGTCTCCGTCATGGCTGAGGCTCAACTGCCACTGGCAATCTCCCCAAACAGAGGCTTGTGCTGCTGCGGTTCCGTGCAGTTGCACATTGGGAGCACCGTTTTCGGAGCGCCGAATTTCCACATCTGCATACCGTATTCCCCGCCATCCCGTGCCTAGAGCTTTGACAACGGCTTCTTTTGCTGCCCAGCGCCCCGCTAGTTGGTTGCAGGAAACTCGATTCATTTTACCTTTAATGCTGCTGTGTTGAGAATTTAGTTGCCCGCAATCCCTTTGTTCGGCGGGTGTGTAAACTTTTTCGAGGAAGCGATCGCCAAACCGGTCTAATACGGCTTGAATGCGCGGAACATATACGATATCTGTCCCAAGATAGATGTTCAAGGTCTTGGTTCTCTAAATATTTGTCTCCATTACTTTAGCAGGACTGTCGCGTAGCAGACAAAACTTACTCAACTCTAGGCCCGTGCTCCAAACGACGAGCTTCATCACTCATTCCCAATTCTTCAAAATTATTCTATCTAAAATCTAAAATCTAAAATCTAAAATCTAAAATCTCAACTGTCCCAACCCCAAACGAAGCGGGCGCTCCAGAGGACGAGCAAGCAGCCGAGGGCTATCCAGTCTCGGATTTTCAATTGCAACTGGTGCCATTCTACCCGGTGTCGATCGGGACTGGTGAAGCCGCGAACTTTCATGGCGCTAGCAATTTGTTCAGCTCGTAGGAGCAAGTTTTCTAACAGCCGCTCTGCTATCATCAACCAAACTTGAGCGGCGCTGCGAAATCCGAGTTTTTTCCAGTTTATCGCTCTGGTTCTGACCGATCGCACTAAATTTTGTATTTCTTCCAATACTAGGGGAATGAATCGCAAAGATAAAGTTAATGTTAAGGCTATTTCGGTAATAGGCCAATTCAAGCGGCGCAAGGGCTGCATTAAGTTTTCAAGGGCGGCGGTAATTTCTTCGCTGGCTGTGGTGAGAAGGTAGAGGTTGGTGCTGTAAATTACTGTGAAAAATAGGGTGCTGACGTTGATAGCTAAATCTAGGGATTTGCGGGTGATTTTAATCGGGCCTTGTTTGAATACAACGTAACGGTAGTTTGTGGGTTGGGGGAGTTGATTTGGGCTTTGGGCTTTGGAATTGAGGATTGGGGAGTTTGAGCCTAAGTTAAAAGATTGGTACCAGGGTTTGGGCTTTTGAGGGGCCCGAAGAGTTGCGGGCTGTTGGGAAAAGGTTAATTCGTCGGCGGGGATGCGGGGCTGGTGTTCTGCGGGGAGTCCGTCGGGGGCGATCGCGCTGAGGCAAAATACTAATAGGCAGAATAGCAGCAGCATTCCCATTTGCTGTTTCCACACGCGCAAGGGAATTGCTGCTGTTAGTGTCAGTACGATTAACATTCCTACTAGCATCAACCGCCAGATGGGATTGGCGAGTATTGGCGCAATCAGAAATGTCATCAGCCAGGCTAGTTTTACGCGGGAGTCTAGTCGGTGAAGCCAGGTTACGGGCTGTTCTAGGTAAAGTCCTATGGGGAGCGATCTAAGTAAGTCCATTTGGGGATTTTAGATTTTAGATTTTAGATTTTAGATTGTCGATTATTAATAATAATTTATTGAACCGCGAAGAAGCGAAGGAAGAGCAGAGAAGGAAGAGCAGAGAAAAAAACGCAATTTGCTTTGGTCGTTAAATTGCGTTTTTTATTGAATCTAAAATCGAAAATTACTTGACGCGCAGTGCTCTGTTTGTTGTGCTCATTTCTGTGGCACGAACTTTTTTGCCTCTCCAAAGTAGCCGCATTGGTGTACCGGTAAAGCCTAGGTGTTTGCGGAATTGGCTTTCCATGTAGCGGCGGTAGTTTTCGGTGAAGCGTTTGGGATCGTTGACGAATAGGGCGATTGTCGGTGGCTGCGATCGCACTTGAGTACCGTAATAGATTTTGCCTTGTTTTCCTTGGCGGGTAACTGGGGCTGAGTGCCAGGTTGTGGCTTCTTCTATGACTTCGTTAATGACGGCGGTAGGGACGCGACGTTTGTGCTCGTCGGAGGCTTTGTCTACTAATTCAATGATTTTTTCAACTCGCTGTCCACTCATGGCGCTAACAAAAATCATTTCTGCCCAGTCGAGGAAATAAAGTCGGGTTCTGACTTCTCTTTCGTACTCGTAGATGGTGTCGGAGTCTTTTTCTACGGCATCCCATTTGTTGACGACTATGATGCAGGCGCGACCTTCTTGGCTGATGCGATCGGCTAATTTTTGGTCTTGATCCGTAACGCCGTCAATTGCGTCAATTACTAACAGTATGACATTGGCGCGGCGGATGGCTTTGAAAGCGCGGTTGATACCAAAAAATTCTGCGCCGTATTCGACGTTTTTCTTTTTGCGAATTCCGGCTGTGTCAATCAGGCGGTAGGTTTTACCGTTGCGTTCTACTAAGGTGTCGATCGCGTCGCGGGTTGTGCCGGAAATCGGGCTGACTATGGCGCGATTTTCTCCGAGAAATGCGTTTAACAAACTCGATTTTCCGACGTTGGGGCGACCGATAATTGCTACTTTAATTTCCTCAACTTCTGGTAATACTTCCGTGGGAAGGTAAGTAATTAATTTGTCAAGCAATTCGCCGGTGCCGTTGCCGTGAATGCCGGAAATTGGGTAAGGTTCTCCCATTCCCAATTGCCAAAAGTCGGCTGCTTGGGTGAGTCCTGTATTTTCCGATTCGCATTTGTTGACGGCGAGAATGACTGGGACTTTTTGCAGTCTCAGCCAAGATGCGATCGCTTCGTCGCCGCCGGTGAGTCCAGTTTTTCCGTCTACTACGAAAATGGCTGCGCTGGCTTCTGCGAGGGCCGCCATGGCTTGTTCGCGAATTAAAGGCAGAAATTCTGTCTCGTCGTCGAATACTAGCCCGCCGGTGTCTACGACTTGATATTCCCGATCGCCCCAGTATGCTGGTCTGTAAGTGCGATCGCGCGTGATTCCTGGTTCGTCGTGGACGATCGCGTCTTGGGTGTTGGCTAAACGGTTGACGATCGTCGATTTGCCTACATTGGGGCGTCCAATAATAGCAACTATAGGTAGAGACATAAAAGTAGCAGCAATGAGGCTGCGCCGTAATTTTGAGCTTTAGTCTTGTATTGTAAGCTAATCTGACGAGATTTTTATAGATTGAGGCTGTGTTTCTCTCTTTTCATGCTGTAGGCGGTGTTTTACCGATCGCCTGTTTAAACATCGAACCCTAAAAAATAGCCACAGCCTATGGATCTGCATTCCCAGCCCCACTCTGAGAATTAGAAATAAAACTTAAATAACTCAACAAATCATCTCATCTGTGGTAATTCTTTGATGATTATGAAGGTAGATATAGGATTTTAGCGATCGGCTATTATTGAAAAAAAGCAGGAGTTTAGTTTTTGACGAAAGCTTAAAACAGCAGCTTAAAAATGGAAACTAAATTTCCCTCAAAGCTCAAAACATTAGGTGGTAATATGGCTGTTCTGCAACTAGAAGACGGTAGAACATATACGGATATCCGGGCGATCGCGAGTCAACTGGCCGTTTTAAATATTGAGATCGATTCCCTGCCCACAAACAAAAATCCGGCCTTTCAGGAACTGCTAGTTCAAGACATTCTCAATGTTACAGAAAAACAGCAGATTCTCGGAGCATTTAATAGCGAGTTTGAAGAGTTTAAGCGCGCCAGCGGATATAAGTGGTGCGACTTGAAAGTGCTGCATCCAGGTTCGCAGCAGATTTACGCGCTGATGACTCAAAGCGATCGCACTCACACCCACACAGATGCAGAAGTTCTTCACATTTTAGCTGGGGAATGCGTTTTTGGGTTTGTGTATTCTAACGGCTCTCAGGTACAATTAATGCTGCAAGCTGAAGAATACATTAAAGTACCTGCCAATACCGAACATTGGTTTTATCTCACTCCGTCGTTGTACTTGAAAGCCTTGCAGTATTACACCACCGCTCAAGGCTGGGTTCCTCAGTATACTAACAGGAAACTAAAAATTAAAAACTAAATCTAGGGTGCGCTTCGGCGCACCTTTCTCTATCAAAATAGGCGAGTGAAATGGCAACAATACAAACAAAGTATCTCTCTAAAAGACGAGAATTAAATGCTCTCTACTTCATTAGGTGCGGCCATTTCAATTTCTTCGCAACGCTGCAAAAGCGCTTCTATTTCCTGAGCCAAAAAAATTACTTCCGGCCAAGAAGAACCGTTAATTAAATCTTGAGCGTGAGCTAATTTGTTTCTCAATGCTTCTGCTGACTTTAAAAAACGCTCCCCGTAGCGTTTGGATTTGAGCCCCAGCCGATCGACTATTTCAGCAGAAGTCAGGATTAAATCTCGCTTGTCGCAGAATTGCAGGTAATCAATTAAGTCAATTGCTTCATTTCGCGATCGCCCCATTTCCCATAGGTGTTTGGCGGCTAAAATGCGATCGCCCTTAAGCAATTTTTGCCAAGAATCTTGGGGAAAGTAAATCCGCACGATCCGCAATAAATTCATTTCCAGAAGCGTCACCAATCCAAACAGCAGCATCCGCACCGGTGCTTTTTGCAAATCGCCGCAGGTAACGATCCCGTCGATCCTGTTGCTTTCTAATACAAATAATCTCGGTTTTTCTCGCAGCAGCGGCAGCAATTCCATCAAAGGAGTGGCCGCGGCAATTAATTGAGAGGGGTGAAAAATTTGCTGGTAGTCGCTGCACTTGCCTGTCTTTAAGTGCGATCGTTCTACATAGCCGCAAACCGTGCCCTTTTCTTCGATACCGAGCACGTCAAAATCGCGGGCCTCCATCCACGATCGCAATTGGGCGGCATCTTCGCAAGCTGGGACAGATTTCAACGGTTCCGCGAGATATTTAACTGTAATGCTGTCTTTGAATAAATCCCGCAAGTCGGCGGAACTTGATTTTAAATGTTTCATCTCATGTCTGGTAATTTCATGGATCGTTGCGCGACAAGAGGACAATTAATATTGTAACTGCAACTAGAGACGCGGCATTACCGTGGGAAACATCTCAGTTTTGTAACAAGTATTTTTTACGAGTGGCAGGGGGACGATCGCACACGGATAGTAAAAGCAAAACTGAGATGCTCGCTTAGCGTATCTCTCCAAATTTCATGATATTACTTACTGGCTAATTCCGGGCAATAATGGTTGGCGGCAAGAGTAGTAATAATATCGGCATCCGCCAGAAAACTTTCTTTGAGACTTGGGTTTTCGATACTGACAGCTTGCCCGATCGCTCTTAATTTAACTTCCGGCAGAGAAACTCCCGATTTTGCTTCGGCACACATTCTTTTAGCTGCCGCAATTTTTTGACCGGGCGCCCTTTGGATTGCTTGCAATAAATTGTCCGTTGCTTCGGGAGAGTAGCTTTTTGCTAAGCGTTTGTAGTCTTCGAGAAATTTCCCATCGTTTCCTGTCAGCTTAATGTCGGATTCTTGAGGCAAACACAACAAATTCAAGTTAATTACTTCGCCCGCTGAATTAACAAGAAAACATCCTTCGCGTTCTTGGGCGATCGTGCTTTGGTTGCTGGGTACAAATTGTATAATAACGGCGGACAGAACAGCAGTTAAACGCGAGTAATTTAGCATGGGAATTACGTGATATACTTGGGATTTTTAACCGCCTAATGCGGAGCAATGCGGTGTTATTGAGTTAGATAGTGTCCGGTAAATTAACCGAAATACTTGGAAAGGCTAGTTTCAGCAACACTCTATAATTTATACTAAAAATCGGCATACATAAACCAGCCCCGACTAAGCGAAAAGAAATCTTTGCAGGAAAATCAACCGACATAATATCAGACGAACATTTCGTTGTCTAGGGAAGTTTTCATTAACAGCAAACATCCCCCTCGTGTGAGGGGCGAATGTGTGGAACCGGGAACCGAGCGAATGTAGTCGCCTTGATGGCAAATTTCCCCTTCTACAATTAAGTCTCCTTCTAATACCAGCACTTCCTCCGAGGCAGCGTGTCGGTGCAGGGGAAATGTTACTCCAGGTTCTAGTCGCATCAAGCAGGTAATTTCGCGCTTTTTTTTGTCAATGTAAAGCTTGCCGAACGAAACTCCCGGCACGCCATAAGATTTCCATTTGACCTCGTGCGATCGCACGATTAAAGATGGAGTATTGCTCTCTGTTGGGGAGGTAACAAAGGGCTTTAAATTGACTGATTCTGTCGGGGTTGGTGGCAGTTCGGCTATGCGCTGGAACAGGCGGTTTTTGAGGTCGGGCGCGACGGGAACTGGGGGGGCTGTGTAGGCGATCGCGGCAATTGCCGCTTCAAAAGCTGCTAATTCACTTGTCTGTTCTGCGGACTCTTTCAATTTCTCTGCAAATGCGCCGCGTTCTGACTCGTCGAGGGTATCGAGAGCTTGAAGGGCTGCAAGGATTTTATACTCCTCGTCTGGCATCATTTCCATCTGTTTTCCGCCATTAATTGTAATTCAGCCTAAGTTGATTTTAAATTTGAGATTTGTCTGCTGCCCTCGCACTCAAGATAGATGATGGGAAATGGTATAATTTTAGATTGTTAAAACACAAAATTTAAGTTTTTTAACAGTCTAAAAAAATTGTTCGCTCAAAGCGTGACGTAATTTGGAAATACCCAATCGAATTCTGGTTTTGATTGTACCTGTCGGGATACCAGTTTTAGCTGCGATCGCCGAGCAAGTCAGCCCTTGGTAGTAGGCGAGTTCGATCGCCTCTTGCTGTTCCTTTGGCAGTTTTTCTAATGCCGCTTTGACTTGTTCCCTGCGTTCTTTAAACATTGCATCTTCCATCGGTTCTGCAACGCTAGAGATGGGTATCTTTGCATCTTCCAGACAAGCTTCAGCAGCCCGGACTGTTCGCTGCATCGCTCGCAGGCGATCGAGGGAACGACTGCGGGTAAGCATGAACAACCAGGTATCTGCTCGACTGCGAGAAGGATCGTAAGTTGCTGCTTTTTGCCAAATTTGGGAAAAAACATCGAGTACAACTTCTTCAGCTTCTTCTACCGAACCCAGGATTTTGTAAGCGAGAGCGTAACTTGGACGACCGTAGCGATCGTAAAGTTTAGCTAATGCCGTTTGGTCTTTCTGGGCAATCTGCACTAAAAGCAGCGATTCATCGCCTGACTTCTGGCCTGTCATTTCAGTGTACCCAAAATTTTTGTTTTGACGGCACAGATCCAAAATTAAAATTTCGGCGTATATCACTACAGAACATAATTGTAAGTTTGAAGTCTGGGGTACAACCTGGAGTATGCCTTTTCAGGCTTATTTTGTCGTGCTTTGAATTTTTTAAATCCCAAGTTATCTTGAATTTTACCACCTGATTAGTAATTTTTTTGACACTTAACAATCCGCTTTATGCAGAACGAAGAAATGCGCTCAGCCTGAACAGTCAAACCAGGGCTATTCACTCGTTCCTAAGCTTGGGAATGCTCGCTCCCAAGCAGAGCCTGGGAACCCATATAAGCGAGGCTCGGGTTCCACTAGATCGAATGAGGCTCTGTCTCGGATCGGGCATTCCCAAGCAGAGTCCGGGAACGAGGAAACCCTTAATAACACACTTTTTTACATAAATTGATCTGGCAGCACAGATCCAAAATTGCCAAACCTTCGTATACCACCAATAGGAGAAGGCTCAGCAACAGCGCAAAAGCGCGACAGGTTGACAGATTTCAACCTGTTGCTACAAAAGTAAAACCCGCGAATGCGGGGTAATTACCATTGATTTGTGCAAAAAATTCATTGAAATAAAGGTGCTAACTGTGAAGCTCACAAAAAAAATTCGCCGAACCATACTAGCTATTGAAGTAGCTCTAATTGCTCTATTAACTCCAGGGATAATTGTCGCTTCTGACCACGACGACGGCGAAGTAGATATCAAAGGTCGCGCGGTCAATTTAACTGACCTGTATGTATATCGCGAAAAAGACCAAAACTCCGGGGCTGCAGACGGGGATTTAGTATTTACCATGAATTCAAATCCCAGGTCTGTAGCCCGTTATCAATATTATTTCAGCACTACAGCCCTCTACCAATTTCACATCACGCAAGTAGGTGACGTGAATTCTACACCTACTGGACGTTCGGATATTATCTTGCGGTTTGCCTTCAGTCCGCCTAACAATCAAGGTATGCAAGCGGTAGCTGTAACTGTTGTTCGCAACGGCTCGGAGACAACTACTAAGGCTACAGTTAACGGCGGGCTAATTGCCACAACTCCGCTGAATTCTAATGCTGTTTTGAATACAGTACCTGTGGGCGGTTCTAACTTGACTGTATTTGCGGGTTTACGGGAAGACCCGTTTTTCTTTGATGTAGAACAATTTTTCCGAGTTCGCGCTGCAGCTTTGGGAACAGGGCCGCGCACTGCTTTTAAGCAACCGAATCAAGCGATCGACTTTACTAAAGGTTACAACGTCAATACAATTGCTGTCCGCGTTCCCAAAGCTTTCTTGCAAGCAGGAACTGGGGCGAATACTTTTGATGTTTGGTCAACTGTTTCGATTCGCGATGGAGCTGGCGGTTTCAAACAATTCGAGCGTTTGGCCAGACCTGCAATTAATGAGGGTTTAATAGTTACTCCCGCTTATCTGGAAGCATTCAATAATATTCCTCCGAGATCTGATTTAAGCGCTGCTGCTGCTCCGGTGCGTCAGGAAGCTGTTGCTACTCTGAATGCTGTGGATCTTTTGGACGGTCGGGATAATGTCGATCCAAATGCGATCGCCGGAGCTTTCTTACCCGATGTCATGCGGATCGATACCACAAAAACCAGCGGCTACGCTAGCGCTACAAATGCTCAAGGAAGCTTGATCGGAGGTCGTATGCTGATGGACGACGTTATTGATATCACTCTGGGAGCTTTGGTGGGTTCTCCGGTTGGCGATAATGTTTCGTATAACGGAACTCCGGGAAATCCGGCTCAGGGACACAAACCTTTAGAACGGAATTTTCCTTATTTGGCTTTGCCTAATTAGTCATTAGTCATTAGTCATTAGTCATTAGTCATTAGTCATTAGTCATTAGTTATTGCTGATTGGCTAATGACTGATAGAAAATGCTTTTTTTAACCGCAGATGAACGCTGATTAACGCGGATGTATGAAAACTAAAACTAAACCGGAAATAAAATCGGATATTTTGTCGTGGTGGCTGCTGATAGTCGTCCCTTTCGTTGGCATGGTGGTAGTGAATTTACCGCCTAATTTGCGTGTTATTTTAGATAATTTTTCTAGCCAAAGTCCCAAAAATCTAGATGCTAATTACCGCTATCATTTCTCGGAAAATTTGAGAAATAATCCTAATCAAAAGAAAGCAATTCAGCAAGAGATTGCTTTTTACCAGCAGCGATTGGCTGTTGATTCCCGCAGCGGTTTGAACCGGGCGGCGCTGGCGGGATCTTATTTAAAAATGGCTCGCGCAACAGGGGAGGGAGGTTGGTTTTTATTGGCAGAACAAGCGGCTCAAAGGTCGATCGCCGATTTGCCTTTTGACAACCCAGGTGCGCTGTTAGTTTTAGCTCGAATTGCCGAAGCCAGACACGATTTTGCTACTGCTTTGCGCTTTGCTAAACAGGCGGGTTCTGACAATGAAGATGCGATCGCCCTTTCAGTTACATCTCACTTAGCGATGGGAAAAGTGAGCGAGGCAAATGCAGCCGCAGAAGCTTTAGTTAACCGGATTCCGAACTTGGGTTCTCTCACTTTGAGAGCTTTAGTGAGAGAGTCTCAGGGCCGAGATGCTGAGGTTTTGCAGGATTACCGCCAAGCAATGGCGGCGGAGGAACCGGGAGAGGTTGGTGGTTCGGCGCGGGCCCGATCGCTCTTGGGTCGATTTTACGCGCGTCGTGGCCAGTTTGTGCAGGCGAAAGCGCTGTTTTTGGAGGCGCTGCGGTTGGTGCCGCGATACCCGCTGGCGCTGATTTATTTGGCGGATTTGGAGACGCGGCAGGGCAATTATCGGGAAGCGGAAGGCTATTACAGCAAGGTTTCTGCTTATTCTGGTGGGGTTGCGACTGTGTTCGATCGCATTGTCGATCGCGGTATGGCGAGGGTGAAGGATTTGCAGGGAAATGCGATCGAATCCCGGCGACTTCGTGACAAAGCAGAAGCTGGGCTGCGACAGGAACAGGTTTCTGGATCTGGGGGTTTTGGCCACCGCAGGGATTTGGCAAGTTTGCTGCTGGAAAAAGGTCGATCGCAGGATGTCACGGAAGCGCTGGCGTTAATGCAGGAGGAGGTGAAAATTCGGCGGGATGCGGTGACGCTGGATACTTTGGCTTGGGCGCTTTCCGCCGCTGGGGAATGGCAAAAGGCTGATCGAGTGATGGCCGAAATAGTGCGATCGGGGATTCGGGATGCAGGGATGTTTTACCGGGCTGGTGCGATCGCCCGGACTTTAGGAAAGGATACCGAATCTCGCGCTTATTTTCAAAAGTCCAAGGAAATTGACCCGACTTTTGACGATCGAGCTCGCCAAGCATTGGGCTTGGGAAGCTATGAATTTTGAGATTAGCTAATAGCTGCAACTCGGCCAAGTTCGCCATTGGGTCAATCCGCCAGGGGTTTCAACCCCTGCCTCAAAGCTTAAGTCCTCTTGCATAGGACTGAAATCCACAATTGTTGAATTTGATTAGCTATTCAGTCGGTTTCAACCGACTTTCGCTATGAGACGGGGATTTCAATCCCCGGCGGACTGTGGGACTCACGAAAAGATCGATCGCCTTAAAAATCACAAAAAACAAAAAAAACTACCGAAAAAGATGTATTTATGCAGTACAAAATAAACCGAATTCCCCAATTATTTATCCTATTTTTCCTGACCCTTTCCTTATTACTAACAACCTCAACCAGACCAGTTTACTCGCACTGGTCAGACTTATCCGTAGCAGAAATAGTAGTCAACGATTTGCAAACCGAAATAACATTAACTTTCCCAACCGGTTTAATAAACTTCGCCGACGACAATCGAGACAGCCAGCTACAACCTGCTGAAGTTCGCAGCCACCAAACACAGCTAGAAAAGTTTTTTAGCAAACAAATCCGCCTCACCAACAGTAGCAACCTTCAAGGCTCCGTAGCAGTAAAACCGCTAGAAATAGCAGCTAAAAGCGCCAGTGTGATCCAGCCGCCCAATACCCACAGCACCTTAATTTTAGACTACACCTGGGCCGCATCTTCTCAAGATAAAACCCCCGCTTTACCTGACTCAATTTCCATCTCCAAACCAGAGAAATTGCGGATTAATTACAATCTGTTTTTGCCAGAAGTTCCGACAGCTAGCTGCCAAGCTACGATCGTGCAAGCCGGTGCTGTAAAAAGCTTTGTGTTTACGCCGCAAAACCGCGACTTTTTGTTAGCAGGAAAGGAATCTATCTGGGATTCAGGTTGGAGTTTGCTGCTAGCAGTAGCGGGAGCATTTGCTTGGGGATGCGTGCACGCGATGTCGCCCGGACACGGAAAAACCATAGTCGGCGCTTATTTAGTGGGTTCGCGGGCTACTCCCCTACACGCTTTATTTCTAGCAGCAACAACTACAATAACTCACACTGCGGGCGTGTTTGCTGTGGGCGGAATTACTTTGTTTGCTTCTAACTTAATTGATCCAGAAAAATTAGATCCTTGGCTGAGTTTAATCTCGGGTTTATTAGTAGCCTTCATCGGGCTAAATTTACTATTAAAAAAACTCAAGCCTAGGTTAGTCGTGAAAACTGAATTTATCAAAAAAATTAAGACTAAATTTTTTAATAAAAACTGGTTTTTAAGGACGAAACTCCTTAATATAAACCGTGAGGAACCAGTAAACCTTTTAAATAGAGGAAGTTGGGAGAGAGAATTTACACCTGTAAAACCAGATATATCTCACCACTACCACCATCACGGAGACGGCCGGATTCACTCGCATTTGCCTCCCGGTGCTGACGGTTCTGCTATTACTTGGAAAAGCTTATTAGCGTTGGGAATTTCCGGCGGTTTGTTGCCTTGTCCTTCCGCTTTGGTGATGCTGTTGAGTGCGTCGGCTTTGGGCAATGTTGGTTTGGGAATGACGTTAGTGGTGGCGTTTAGTTTGGGATTGGCTTTAGTGCTGAGTGCGATCGGATTAATCTTAGTTTATGCCAAACGAAATTTTGATAAACTGCCCAAACAGATCACAGCAGTCAAATTTCTGCCTGCGATTAGCGCGATGTTTGTAATGTTATTGGGGTTGGGAATTACCGGACAGGCGATGTTGAAAATATTGGCTGCCAATCAATGGGTAGTTGGCAATGGATAAGCATAAAATTAGGACTCTCCCTCCTAACGGCAAACTTACGAATAAGTCTGATTTTAGATACCCGATTTCTTGAAGAAGCCGGGTATCTGGGTATTCTGTTTTTTAGCCGTTGCTCACTTATCAGGCCGCACTATGTTTATTAATAATTTCGGCTAAATCCGGTACTCCGTTTTCCACGTAAGTCTTAGCTGAGGGGCGGAGTTTGGCATAGGCGCCTTTAACCATCGATCTTGTGCTTTTCTCGACCCTTTTGTCACTTATCTGGAGCAATTCGTCTGCTACTTCACCTTTTCTTTGGGCTAGATATTCTACTGGGTTGCCATTGTTTACGGCTTCAGTCCACATCGGATCGAGTGCGATCGAGATTTCTGGCAGAAGTTGATCGAGGACTTGGGCGCAATAGTCAGCCCGTATCCCCTTGACAGTAGAGTAGGCAGCTTTAAGAGCCAAACCACCCAATCCCGGCGCTGCTGCAACTTGTTGGTCTATCAACTTTACACAGTCATCAACAAAAGTTTCTCTGTGGTTTTCATTCAAGAGAATATCGCTAAGTCCCATTTTCACTTTCCTTGATTTAATAGTCAATGTGCTTATTAGCTTTAAGCTTAATTTGACATCATATATCTATTTTGAGCCTTTACTCAAGGTTTCCCAAGTTTTTTAAGGTTTGAATGTCTCTATAAGACAGCCTGATGTTGAGATTTGTTTAGTATTTTATGGGGATTAATGTTCTATATACTACTAATTATTGGCCTACGGTTTGTAGTAAGGGCTTTAGTCCTTATTAGGTGATATTAATGAGGACTAAAGCCCTGAGTACAAACTGATGAGTTGTGAACACTCACATAAAGAGAAGAACTCGAAAAAAATATTAGAAAGGCTCTGCCTAAGTCCGATCGCATTTGCACGTATGAGCTGGCACGTATCATTAGGATTGGACATTCGGCTGGATGCCTGCAGGTACTGCAACGATCGGAAGTTTCTGGGTTTGAGCCGGCCGATCGCTCGATCGCAATACCAAATTTTTCGGTAACGGCGCGGAAGTGCTTAGTCCGGGAAATATTTGAAGCGATAAGGTTAAGCCGGCAGCTAATAATAGTTTTTCTAACATGGCATTGTCTCCCATACATACGCCCTAGGGCATAATTCCTCTTACACCTACAACATATAAACATCCTCAGTCCCTTGGTGCGATCGCACGGGCATAGTTTAAGTGACATCTATCACCACTGAGCAGGGGGTGATGGGAATAGGGGGTGTGGGGATAGGGGGTGATGAGAATAGGGGGTGTGGGGAAGATTGGGAAATCTTGACTCGCACTTCTGGCGTCAACATCCGTTGAACGTGTTAAATCCTATACACGGCGCATTGCCAAACTTCCCTAAAAATCAAGAATTGTCCTAGAGAAAGAAGCCGTTGAGTCTCTCTCAAAGGTAGAATTAGCGCGTAGAAGTTATTTGACACAGCGGAGGTACCGACAATATGCTTGCATACATTCTGGCGTTGGCGGTCGGTCTAGGCAGCTTCAGTATTTACATGGCGGCCTTCTTTTTTCCAGAAGTGCACCGCAAAAGTGATTTTACGTGGAGCGGGGTAGGGCTTTTTTATGCGTTAATTTTATGGGCTTGTGCGGGACGAATTACTGGTGCTCTCCTGCTTGGTCAAATGGCGGGCGTGGCGATGTTGGGCTGGTTTGCCTGGGAAACTCTGACTTTGCGCCGGCAGGTGACGCCGGTTGCTGAGCAAACGCCGATTCCTCAGTCGGCGAATTTGGCGGCAGCAGGCGTGCCGTTTGCTGGCTTGTTTACCAAGAAAAAAGAACCCGCAGCAGCGAAAAAACCTAAGTTTGTTCGATCGCCCAAACCGAAAACTGATGTGGTTCCAGCACCCACTCTCGATAAGGGCGAGGTAAAACTAGAGGAACAGCCGGCGATTCCCCCCATAGCTGAAGGTATTGCCGAAAGTTCGATCGAGCCGACGGCCGAAAGTGCGATCGCCCCTGACTTGAAAATTCCCGACTCGAAACCACCTGCAATTGCAGAAATACCAGTGTTTTCAGTCGAAACTCCTGCTGCTGAGACTTCACCAACACCAGCAGAATTAGCCAGCAGCTTCACTCCTCTACCTCTACCTCTAGAAATTTCAGAAATAGCGGTTGCACCAAGTGTGGAGCTAGCAGAGGCTCAGCCAGAACCTCCACAGCAGCCAGAAGCCGATGATTTTGACGAGGAAACAGAATGGAGGACAGCCGTTAAAGAGTCGCAGGCGGCAGCGGCAGCGGCGGCCCCAACTCCTCCTAAACCAGCTAAAAAATCCGGCGGTTTCGCAAGTCTGTTCGGCAATATCAAAAATAGTCTCGGCGGTATGTTGGGAAGAGGTGCGGGTAAAAACAAGTCTGATGCAACTCCGCAGACGCCAAAACCTTCAGTGACTCCAGAATCGATCGCACCTGAATCTCAAATAACGGCAACTCCTGCACCGGCTATCGACCAAATTCTCGAATCCGAATTAGCCCAGGCGGCTGCGGAAGTGGCCGCAGAAAGCAGCAACACTGTTGTGGAAACAAGCCTTGGAGTGCCGTTTCCCACCGATGTTGAAGCAATGGCCGAGTTGATGGCGGCAGACATCGCGAGTTTTGACAAAATAGGGGAAACTCCGATCGAAGATCGATCGTCTGCTGACACCCAGACACCTCTGGCTGCAGTTGGTGAACCGGAAGCAGCAGCCCCTGCTTTATCTCTGGAAACCCAGACACCTCTGGCTGCAGTTGGTGAACCGGAAGCAGCAGCCGGCATACCGGAAGCAGAAGCCCCTGCTTTATCTATAGAAATGACTGTGGTGGAAATGGCAGCGCCTGTAGAGATAGAAATACCGGGAGAACCTGGGTTGAGCGTGCAGGTGGAAACGGTTTCAGTATCAGTGATCTCGATCGAATCTACAGGTGAAGAACTCTCTTCTGAGGCAGAACAAACTGAATTGAGTCCCCCGAATCCCCCCGATCAGAATCTAGTCGAAACTGCTAAACCAACCACTGAATCCAAGTCTGAGAAACTATCCGACGAAGATAAGCCGTCATCTTAAGGCAGAAAACAAAAGGTAGAAACCAGAATTTTTTTTGATTCTGCCTTCTGCCTTCTGCCTTCTGCCTTCTGCCTTCTGCCTTCTTACTTTTTACTTTTTACTTTTTACTTCTTCCTTCTTCCCTCTTCCTTCTTCCCTCTTCCTTCTTCCCTCTTCCTTCTTCCCTCTTCCCTCTTCCTTCTTCCCTCTTCCTTCTTCCCTCTTCCTTCTTCCCTCTTCCTTCTTCCTTCTTCCCTCTTCCTTCTTCCTTCTTCCCTCTGCCTTCTTCCTCCTGCCTTCTGCCTTCTGCCTTCTGCCTTCTGCCTTCTGCCTTCTTCCTTCTCTTTTAATATTATGAAAGCAATTATGGTCGTGGGAACAACATCTCACGCAGGGAAATCTTTACTCGTGGCAGCTTTGTGTCGAATCTTTTCTCGGCGAGGCTGGCGGGTAACTCCGTTTAAAGGTCAGAATATGGCGCTGAATTCCTATGTCACAGCGGCCGGCGGAGAGATTGGTTACGCTCAAGCAGTGCAAGCTTGGGCTGCGGGCGTCGCACCTTGGGTAGAGATGAATCCGATTTTGCTCAAGCCACAAGGAGACATGACTTCTCAATTGATTGTCAAGGGCCGGGCGATCGCCAATGTGCGAGCATCTCAATATTACGAGCAGTATTTCGATATCGGCTGGCAAGCTATTCGGGACTCTTTAGAATTTCTCAAGCAAGAATTTGACATGATTGTGTGTGAGGGAGCAGGCAGCCCTGCTGAGATTAATCTCAAACACCGCGATTTAACAAATATGCGGGTAGCTAAATATTTAAAGGCTCGGACTTTGCTAGTAGTTGATATCGATCGCGGCGGTGCTTTTGCTCACATCATCGGTACTTTGGAATTGCTCGATCCCGACGAACGAGCTTTAATTAAAGGATTCATTATTAATAAGTTTCGAGGACAAAAATCGATCTTAGATCCGGGTCTGACTTGGCTAGAAGAAAGGACTGGAATCCCGGTAGTTGGGGTGATTCCTTGGATAGACGAAGTGTTTCCCTCAGAAGATTCTCTCGATTTGCTCGATCGACGTTCTCCCAATTCTCAAACCGACATAAATATTTCGGTCATCCGCCTGCCCCGAATTTCCAATTTTACCGACTTTGACCCCTTAGAGTCGGAAACTTCCGTCACCGTCAAATATGTCAGCCCAAAAGACCATTTAGGCCATCCAGACGCCGTAATTTTACCAGGCTCTAAAACTACAATTTCCGATTTGCACGTGCTGCGCCAAACAGGTATGGCAAAAGCTATTCAAAATTATTTAGTAGCTGGCGGTACAGTCATGGGAGTTTGTGGTGGCTTTCAGATGCTGGGAGAAAGTATCACGGATAAAGAAGGCGTTGAGGGAGAAAGGGGAGAATTTCCAGGATTGGGATTGCTGCCTTTGAAAACTGCGATGGCACCGAACAAAATTGCCCGCCAACGCATCGTAACATCTAACTATCCTCAACCGGGTTTGCCAGTTTCCGGTTACGAAATTCATCAAGGAAAAACGCAAATCCTAGAGTCAGATTTGACTCAACCGCTATTTGACGATGCTAGTTTAGGCATTGTCAATACTTCTCAATCAATTTGGGGTACATACCTGCACGGCATCTTTGACAACGGAGCTTGGCGGCGAGCTTGGTTAAATCACTTGCGGCAGCAGCGGGGACTCCGCGCATTGCCTACTGGTATTCCTAATTACAGAGAACACCGAGAAGCTCTGTTAGACTCTCTAGCAGATACAGTGGAAAAGCATTTAGATATCAAGCATATTTTAGGTTAATTAGTTAACTATTGACTGTTGATTGTTGACTGTTGACTGTTGATTATTGTTTATTAGAGTTGAGGTTCAAATTCAATGACAAAAGTTTGTTTTTTACCAGATAACGTGACAGTTGAAGCTGAACCAGGAGAGCTTTTATTAGATGTAGCCAAACGTGCAGGGGTTTCTATTCCTACTGGCTGTCTCATGGGTTCTTGTCACGCTTGCGAAGTAGAAATTGATCAGGGAGATACAATCTGTGCTTGTATTTCCGGCATCCCTGCGGGGAAAAAGCAAGTGACAATCAATCTGTATGTTGACCCGACTTGGTAATTTGTCAGTTGACGGTTGACGGTTGGCAGTTAGTTGTTGGCATTAGTCATTAGTTAACAGTCAACAGTCAACAGCTAATTCTTTTGCCATTCTTGCTGTTTCTTGCGAGCAGATTGCAGCCATTTTTGGGATTCGGGATAAACCGTTGTGCCGGGTTTGACAGATTCTAATTGATTGATAATTTGTTGCAACTGGCTGAGGGAGTAACCGGGATTTTGAGAATTCACATCTTTTTGCAAGTTGGCCAACAAGCTTTTAGCTTCTTGCAAGGCTTTGGCAGAATCTTTTTCTGCTTCCAGTCTAATCTGGGTAATTCCTAAATTTTTTTGATATTCAGCGAGTTTAGTTTGAGCGTCGAGATAACCAGGGTTATCGACAGAAATCAATTTTAGTCGGTTAATTCCTTCTTGCCACAATTCTGCTATTTGCTCCCACTGTGCGGCGGGATGGGGAGGCTTTTGGGAGGCGACGGCGGCGGAGAGAGCAAATTCTTTAGCAGCTTCAATTAAGTTGTCAGCCTGCACAGAACCGGTGGCGACGCCGCCCATTGCTTGAAAGTCTCTTTCTGCTGCTTTGAGTGTTTTCTTAGCCGTTTCTCCTGCGAGGGTTTCGGCGGGAATTTGATTGAGTTGGTCGATCGCACTTTGCCAATTTACCGTCGCTTTTTGTCTATCCGCAGCAGTTTTGGCTTGCTGATACTGCTGTTTCGCGGCCTTTAGCGTTTGTTCGACTTGATTTAACTGAGTAAAAGCATTTTTTTGCTGGAAAATCTGAGCCTCCATCCGCCCGACATTTTTGCGGGCGGCTTGAAATTCATCGACTGTAAACCGCCAACTGCAGCCGAAAAAAGAGCAGTAGGTTTGTGGATAGTAGCCGAGGAACCACACTGGTAAGGCGTCGAGGTGTTTTTGCGCCTCTTTTGCTTTTATTTCGCCCAAGTCAAAATCAGCGACAGCCGTGGCTTTATTGATCAGTTGATCGGATTGTTCCACAAGGGCGATCGCCTGCCGGTAATTGTGATCCATACTCATAAAACTCGGCAGCAATAATATCGGCATTGTTTTCGCCACGGGCCAGCGAATCATGGGAAAAGGTAGGTTAATCAGCCAAATTATCCCCGCAGCACTTCCCAGCAAACTCCCAGCAAAGATGATTTTACCGAACAATCCGGGCGGGCGGTTGGCTTTGACGGCAGCTTTGAGAGCTTGTTCGCTGAAGTTGGGAAATTCGTCTTTGAAGGTATCGCGGATTTCTTCTATTGAGGCGAAAGTGCCGTTTTGCAAGCGTAATTTCTCCAACCGCTTGATTACCATCCGTCGGTAGACATCACCGGCTAGACTATCAGCCGCCGCGCACTTGTCAACTTCGGCCCGCAAAATTTCAAAAGCTCGATCGGTAAGACGCGCCATAAAACTCACCTATTCCCTTTTAATTATTTTACAGGTTCCCGTGTAAATAATTGTTAAAATATATAAAGCCCACATCAAATATCCGAATTAATTTCATGCCGACTGCTTTAATCACCGGTGCTTCTGGCGGAATTGGTGCAGCCTTTGCCGCCGAATTAGCGAAACGCCAGCACAATCTAATCTTGGTAGCTCGATCCGAAGACAAATTGCAACAGCTAGCTGCTCAACTGCAACAGGAATTCAAAGTTCAGGTAGAAGTAATCGTGCAAGATTTGAGCGCACCGGGCGCTGGAACTGCTGTATTTGAGACGGTTGTTAAAAAAGGTTGGACGGTTGATTTGTTGGTGAACAATGCGGGTTTTGGCGATTACGGTGTTTTTGCCGATCGCCCGCTTGCGAAACAACTAACAATGGTGCAACTAAATATTGTAGCATTAGTGGAACTATCGCACTTATTTTTGCAGGGAATGCGGCAGCGAAAATCAGGAAGTATCATCAATGTTGCCTCCATCGCAGCTTTTCAACCGATGCCCTACTTGTCGATGTATGCAGCGACTAAAGCTTTTGTTTTAAGTTTCAGCGACGCACTTTGGGCGGAAAACAAAGATTTAGGAATTCGCGTTTTGTGCCTTTGTCCAGGGCCGACCGAATCGGACTTTTTCGCAGTAGCTGAATTTCCGAAATCAATGGCATCCAGCAGCGGGCAAAAACTCGTTCCCGCAGCGGAAGTAGTGCGAGATGCTTTGAAAGCTTTAGACAAAAATGAGTCTAATGTTGTGACAGGGGGAATTCCCAATCAAATTATTGCAAATATGCCTCGATTGATGCCGCGAGAACTTTTGGTGAAGTCGGTAGAAAAGGTGTTTCGGGCGAAAGCGTAATTACGAAGGAAGTCGTCTACGGGATTTAACGGATTTAACCGAGGTGGGTTCTAGGAAAGTTCGGCAACAGATTGTATACGAGATTTAACCCATTTAGCCGAGATAGGGAAAAAGGAACAGGGAAAAAAATTCCCAATTCCCAATTCCCAATTACTAATTCCGAGAATTACAAATACCGAGTTAACTGGACTCGATAGCGTTCTTTTTTAGTAACAGCAACTTCCCCAATTTCCAATCTTCCCTTGCCCGTAACAGCAATTAAATCTCCAGACTTGACATTATAACTAGCTTGAGTAACGTCTTTCCAGTTAACTCGCACGTCACCGCTGCCAATTAAATCGGCCATTTTGCTGCGAGACATTGCGAATCCAGCCGAGGCGACAGCATCCAATCTCATGGATGCTTCAACCGTTGTCATTTCTTTCTTTTTGGGTTCTCTAATTTTGAGTTCACTCAACTCAATGCGCCGCGTTTGTACAGGAACCGATCGCACTTGCTGCAAACTCATCTCCAAATACTCTACCATCTCCGGCATGACAATGGCTTGCGCGCCGCGTTCTCCCAAAACAATCACATCGCCTGTTTTCTCGCGGACAATTCCCGTACCCAACATCGCCCCCAGAAAGTCGCGGTGAGAAGCTGTATCGAACAAGAAATTGCCAGCGATTTCTACCGCAGCAACGTTAACACTAGCAGAGTCGATCGGGATATCCGATCGCGCGATCGCAATTCTTTGTCTTTCAGCTTGCGGGTAGCCGCCCCAAGCCACTAATTCCACGTCTGTTAAGCGCTTAAATACCGTCAGAGTGTCCGCCAATTCTGGAGGCGACAGAAAATCAGTCAGAGTAACTTCCCAAGTTTTAATTGCTTGTTCCGCTTGGTCGATCGCCCGCGCCACACATTCGCGGTTTTCAATGCCTTTTAACAGTTCTTCTCTTGGTAACATCAGTTAATGCTAGATTCTAATTTGAAATTGCCAAAGCTTGCTGTAACTAAAAAGTCTACTTTTTTAACAGTCGCACTAACTTAATTATAGTCTAAAATCATCAAATAACGATCTTATGATTTTAGTTGCTGGTAAAGCTGATATGATGAGCACGATTATTGTACCAAATCGATGAAGTCTTCGAGTTAAAGTTTTTGCAAGAGTTCGATCGAGTATGGCAGCAAAATTGTCCACTCAACTACTTATTTTTCTTCACCCGCAAATACAGTTCTTCCATCGCCTCAATAAACGAACCATCCTTGTGCCAAAACTGTGGAAAATCTCCCTGTTTCTTCACCACGATCGCACTTACCCCACTTGGCGCTGCCACCTCAATCGTCTGCGGTAATCGCTTCGCACCATGCCAAAACTCTTTCAGGCTGACCGTTTGCGCCTCACTGGCGATCGCCCGCGTGTAATAGGAATCCACCGCCACAGGGGCCGCTGCATCCGCCGTTAACTCGGCAGAAAGCGCCATTCCCAAAGGCGTTTTTGCCAATTCGCGGTGCAGCACTTCCTTAGAAAGCCCCCGTAATTCAAACAGTAAAAATGGATCTTTGTCCAATTCGGCCGCCACCAAATAATAAACTCCGGCAATATGTTTGCAGGGATTGCTATAGTCTGGGCAAGAGCAAGTAGTCTTAAAGTCCTCGCGGCTGCTGGGTAAAAGGTGCAATCCTAGGGGTGAGAAAGCATTTTCAATGTTGTCGGGCATTTCGTTGAGCAGCAGCCGAGAAATGAAGCTGGCTTTTGATGCCATTTGGGCGATCGCCATTTGCCACTTTTCCTGACTAATTGGCTCAAACTCAATTTGAGTTGTGTACAGAGGCTCCTTATAAACCCCAAAATAAGGATTAACCGAGCCTCTCACCTGTGCCATCACTAACCCATCATTCATGCCAAAGCTTTTTACCTTGCCGTTTCGTGCATAGGAACGTCCCCTTCCGAGTCGTCCATAATCTGTCAATCTTTCTAACGCATCGATAAATTTATTGCCCCACCAAGTTCGAGTAAATTGTGACATATTTTTTGGTTTCTCCTAATCTAGAACCGCATTTTTATTGAGCCTAATTAATTTTTTAAATGCCTCATTATCCAACTCAGTCAACCACGACTCATCCGCACCAATAATTGACCCTGCCAATTTCTTTTTGTCCTCAATCATTTGGTCAATCTTTTCTTCCAAAGTGCCAATTGCCACAAACTTATGCACAAACACATTTTTTTCCTGTCCAATCCGAAACGCCCGATCCGTCGCCTGATCTTCCACCGCCGGATTCCACCAGCGATCGAAATGGAACACGTGATTGGCTTTTGTCAGCGTAATTCCCACGCCGCCCGCCTTCAGTGACAGAATAAATACCGAAGGTTCAGACTCTGGATCTTGAAACTCTGAAATCATCCGTTCCCGTTTTTCGCGACTGGTTCCCCCGTGGATGTAGTAAGTGTTGTAATGTAGCGTTTGTTTAATGTATTTTTCCAACGCGCTTCCCAGTTCTGTAAACTGCGTAAATACCAATAAACTTTCGCCTTCTGCTTTGACTTCCTCAATCATCTCGATCAGCCGTTCCAGTTTGTGCGATCGCTCTGGTGTAAACTCACTTTCATCTTGCAAAAACTGGCGCGGATGGTTACAAATTTGCTTCAGCTTCAGCAGTGTCGCCAAAATCATCCCCTTGCGCTTCATCCCTTCCGCCGCGTCAATTTCTTGTTCTACCTCTTTCACAATCGCTTCATAAAGCGAAGCTTGCTCGCGGGTGAGATTGCAGTAGAGTTTTTGCTCAACTTTGTCGGGGAGATCCTGAATAATCGACTTATCGGTTTTCAGGCGCCGGAGAATAAAGGGTTCCACTAATTTTTTGAGCGCTGCCGATTGCGTGCGACTCCCATTTTTTTGAATCGGGATCTCAAACAACTTCCGAAACTGTGCCTCTTTGCCCAGATAGCCCGGATTGAGGAAATTAAAAATTGACCATAAATCCAGCAATCGATTTTCTACGGGTGTTCCAGTCAATGCTAGTCGATGGGTAGCGGGTAACTTTAAAATCGCCTTGGTTTGCGCCGCTTTCGGATTTTTAATATTCTGCGCTTCATCAATTACCACGCGATGCCACGCTACGCTGCTCAACAGCTTCTCATCTTTTCGCACCAAGGTAAAGGAAGTAATCAACATATCGCAACCTTGGACGGCGGCTTTGAATGCTTTGGCATCTTGCAAACGTTGAGGGCCGTGGTGAATCAGCGATCGCAATTCTGGAGCAAACTTTTCCATTTCCTTTTGCCAGTTACCAACTACGGATGTGGGCGCAATTAGCAGCGTGGGTAGAACCGAAGGTGCGATCGCTTTTTCTGCCTTTTTGGCGGTCTCTTTTGTAGTAGATAAAACTTCCCGCTCTTGCAATAATCGAGCAATTACCTGCGCCGATTTACCCAAACCCATATCATCGGCAAGACAGCCATTTAATCCCAAGCTTTCTAAATAACTCAACCAAGAAACGCCGCGCTTTTGGTAATCCCGTAACTTGCCCTGAAACTTTGCTGGATCTGCAATTAACTCTAACCGACTCTTATCGTGCAGCTTCTCCAACATATCCGATAAAGCCCGATCGCGCTCCACCTCTAACTCTTCACTAGCTTCTCCTTCTGCCGTCAACTTCATAAAGTCAATCAAGCTGACATCGGGATTCTCTTCGCGATGTTTTTGCCAAAAACTCAGCATCTCCTGCATTTTATCTTTGTCCAGTTCCATCCATTGTCCTCGGAACTGCACCAGCGGTGTTTTGCTATTAACTAACGCCTGCCATTCTTGTTCGCTAACTCGTTCGCCCCCGATCGCCAATTCATACTGATATTCCACCAAGGAATCCGCCGAAAACAATCCTTTGCCCTTGATTGCAGCACTCTTGCTGCCCTTCCCTTTGACTTGCAGGCGAATCTTCGCCCGCTGCCGTCCCTTCGGCGTCCACCAAGCGGGGACAATCACTTTGTATCCGGCATCTTCTAATACCCAAGCGGACTCGCTGAGAAAAGTGAAAGCATCATCTAAGCTGAGGGTAATGTTAACGGGTTTGTCGGTTTCTAGCCCTTGCCAAAGTTGGGGATAAATGCGGGCAGCGTAGCCGAGATTTGTCAGCAAATGTTGCTCAAAGTTGTCTCCGAATTGTGTTTGCAACTGTTTTTGTTGAGTCGATCGCGATCGCCAATAATCCTGCAACGGCAGCCGCAGAGATGGGTCTTTTTTCGCAGCCACCTGAAACTCTAAAACCCAAGGCTGTTCGGGGTTTTCGGGGGATTGTAGTTGAAAGCAGAGGGAGAATGAGTCAGCAGATTGATTGCGCGTAATACGATCGCGCCAGGTTTGCCATTGCCGGTATTGTTCAAGGCTTACTCGCGCGATTTTTTGTGTTTGGTTGAGGCAGATTTGCAGTAAAGAATCCGCAATCTTATTTTCAAACGATGCTGGGATGGGGGTTTGAGTGACAATTTCCGCGATCGCACACTCGGAAAAATGCCGCAGCAACCGTTCGCGATCGTAGAATTTTGGTGTATCTTGTAGCTGGATCTTCCGAAAACCGGACACACAAACTAAAGGCATCCATTCAACATAGCGTTGTAAATCAGTTTCGTACTGTGTTGAAACAATTTCCCATCCCGGATAAATCTCAAAGCTGGGTGCAATTTTGGCAGGTGTTTTTGGAGTTTTTGCAGTTGTTTTGGTTTTTGTCTCGCCCGCTTTCTTACGCCCGCGCGTGGCTTTCTCAGCGGGTTCGGATGTTTCGATGGGTGCGATCGCGATCGGAGCAGTTTCTCGATAGCGCAACGCCGGAATATAATGATCTTTCAGAACAATTTGCTTAAAATTTTGGGTGTAGTGATACCAAAATAGCAAGTCTGAACCAAACTGAACTTCTGCTACATCGTAGAGGGCAAAAAAATGCAGATCGTTCAATACTTTAGTCAAAGTGTGGGTGGCGATGCACACACAATCAACTTGCCAATACTCCAACTCAAATGTTTCGGGTAACTCTGTCTCTAAATATCGCGCTAGTTCTAAAGAGGGCAACGGCTGGTTGTCGGCAGTGGGCAGTAAAAAATACCGAGGGACGATCGCGTATTCTCGCCCCATCGCACTTGTATTGCTGACTGGTGGCAGTTGAATCCCGGCTTCTTTCGTTAGAAACTCTCTTAACTGTGCCGTCTCCAATTGTCGGGGATGAACCTTAGCAGGCTGTTTTTTCTTTTCAGTGGTTTCAACCCAAATATAAAACGTTCCCGGTTGAATAAAATTCTCTTCTGCTTGAGGAATCCAAGTCCCGTGGAGGATTTTCATAGGTCATACCAAACGCAACCTTTGCCAGCCTATCATATCATGAATGAGTGGGAAAAGATAACTGCGTCCAAATATTACACGAGTTGAATGTCAACTGTTAACAGTTAACAGTTGACATTCGACTGTTAACAAACAAATAACTAAGTCTCTGTATAACCTTGGATATTTTCCGGTTTAAACTGCTGCAAAATCTTCGCAGCTTTCCCAGTCAAATCATCAGTACCCTTAACCGCAATCAAAAATTTACCCGCATTCAAACGGTTGCGGTAGGGCAAAGCATCGCCGCTACCAAAAGCCATACCGCCCGCGCCTCCAACAAACACACTGCCCATTGCAGCGGCGATCGCACCGAGTACACCACCGATCGCGTGATCGCCAATTTCGCCCGCCCAGGCGAACGTCTTCAACTCAGTAATCAAGCTGAAAGTAACGCCAGCAATAAAGCCAAAGGGAATCAGCCAAACAGCCATGAGTTTAGCTTGTTTCTTCGCTTGCTGATTGGGGTCGATCAAGCCAAATTCATCAGCAGTTTTGTAGCCGCGGCCCAAAATGCTCACTTGCTTCATAGGCAAGCCTTCTTTTTCCAGAGCACAGTAGGCAGCTTCGGCTTGAATTCGATCGGGCAGTACGGCGATAAGATAATTCATTAGAAAACAATTCCTGATAGTTAGGCTTGAATAGCCAAAGTCTATTATAGACCGAAAAGACATACTAGCTAAGCACTTGGGGGATTTTCAGACGGTCAGAGAGTCCGATCGCCCGCAAAGCTAAAATATTTCATGCAAAAAACGGCCGACCTTGACCGAATACAGATACAATTCAAACTGCACAAAGGCAAGCTTGAGCTGAGCTGTTAGATACTGCTCTAAGTGTAAGTCTCAACTTTGAGCTCGCCAACGCTCGGTCTATTTTTACTATTGCACTCAATTGCTTGCTATGCCTAAAGTTCTAGTATCCGATCCGATCGACCAAGCCGGAATTGACATCCTCTCCCAAGTCGCGCAAGTTGACGTAAACACAGGACTCTCAGCCGAACAACTGGTAAAAATTATTCCAGATTACGACGCTTTGATGATCCGTTCTGGCACCCAAGTTACCAAAGAAATCATAGAAGCCGGGAATTCACTTAAAATTATCGGCAGAGCCGGCGTCGGCGTAGATAATGTCGATGTACCCGCCGCTACCCGCAAAGGAATTGTAGTCGTCAATTCCCCCGAAGGCAACACGATCGCCGCCGCCGAACACGCGCTTGCCATGATGCTCTCGATGTCCCGCCACATCCCGGAAGCTAACGAATCCGTCAAAGGTGGTAAATGGGAACGCAACCGCTTTCTCGGCGTAGAAGTTTACAAAAAAACCCTCGGCATCGTCGGTTTGGGCAAAATCGGCTCCCACCTCGCCGCCGCAGCCAAAGCAATGGGCATGAAACTGCTGGCCTACGATCCCTTCATTTCGACCGAAAGAGCCGACCAGTTGGGCTGCCGCTTGGTAGAACTCGAACTGCTGATGCGCGAATCCGACTACATCACCCTGCACATCCCCAAAACGCCGGAAACCCTGCACTTAATTAACGCTGAAGTGCTGTCGAAAATGAAGCCCACGGCCCGCATCATAAACTGCGCCAGAGGCGGCATCATCGACGAAGCAGCCCTCGCAGAAGCCATCAAATCAGGTCAGATCGCCGGCGCAGCTTTGGACGTTTACGAACATGAACCCCTCGAAGCTGATTCCCCGTTGCGGACTGTCGGCCAGAACATCGTGCTGACGCCCCACTTGGGAGCATCCACAGCGGAAGCTCAGGTGAATGTGGCGATCGACGTGGCTGAACAAATTCGCGACGTGCTCTTGGGGCTGCCCGCGCGATCGGCTGTTAACATACCAGGAATTTACCCAGACTCGATCGAAAAACTCAGACCCTACCTGCAACTCGCCGAAACCCTCGGCAACCTCGTCAGCCAGCTAGCCGGAGGCAGAGTCGATTACCTCAACGTCCAACTGCAAGGCGAATTAGCCAGCAACCAAAGCCAGCCCGTAGTCGTCGCCGCCCTCAAAGGCCTGCTCTCCCAAGCCCTGCGAGAGCGCGTTAACTACGTCAACGCCAGCATTGAAGCCAAAGAACGCGGAATTCGCGTCGTCGAAACCAGAGACGCCTCGATTCGCGACTACACAGGCTCCCTGCACCTCTCGGCTAAGGGAACTCTCGGCGAACACACCGTGACAGGTGCAGTCCTCGGCGAAAGCGAAATTCGGATTACCAGCGTTGACGATTTCCCCGTCAACGTTTCCCCCACTCACCATATGCTGTTTACCTTGCACCGCGATATGCCGGGGATTATTGGCAAAATTGGTTCCCAATTGGGCAGTTTTAATGTCAATATTGCCAGTATGCAAGTAGGCCGTAAAATCGTGCGAGGCGATGCGGTGATGGTTTTGAGCCTCGATGACCCTCTACCAGAGGGGATACTGGCCGAGATCCTAAAAGTTCCGGGAATTCGGGATGCTTACACGGTAAATCTTTGACGGATTTAGGAGTTTAGATTTTGGATGCCAGGGCTGATAATTGGTAATGGGTAATTGGTCATTGGTCATTGGCCTGAAAGCGGGAATTTTTCTATTAGCCAATCCTCCTTCCTCACTCTCCAGTTCCCAGTCTCCAGTTCCCCTGGGCCAATCTAAAATCTAAAATCTAAAATCTAAAATTGTATGGCACATAGCTGGTGGGAAATTAGAATTCTTTGCGATCCGGCGCTGGAAGATATCATCTTTTGGCGTCTGGAACGATTTAACTGTCAGGGAACTGCTACTGAGATCAAAAGCAATTCCTGCCTGATGTCGGCTTATTTGCCCGAAGAACAGGCAGGATTGCTGGATTTGGCCGCTCTGTCTCTGTGGCTGCGCCAAGATGCTCTGTGTGCAGGTTTGCCCCTACCTGCGATGCAGTGGGATTTGATTGAAGACGAAGACTGGGGCAGCACTTGGAAGGAGCACTGGCAGCCTCAAGAAGTGGGCGATCGCTTTTTAATTAATCCGGCCTGGCTGCCCTTACCGACTGATACCGAGCGCGTCATTTTGCGTTTAGATCCGGGTGTGGCTTTCGGTACTGGTGCTCACGCCACTACTCAACTTTGTCTGGAGTCGCTGGAAATGCGTCTCGGTTTTGATGACAAAGAGTGCATCGTTGCTGATATCGGCTGCGGATCGGGTATTTTGTCGATCGGCGCAGTGTTGTTGGGCGCTACAAAAGTTTATGCTTTGGATACTGATCCTTTGGCAGTGCGATCGACCATTAGCAACAGACTACTCAACCGCGTTAATTCTCAGCAGTTGGTTGCAGAGCTCGGCAGTATCGATCGCTTGAAAGAAATGGTCGATGAGCCGATCGACGGTTTGATCTGCAACATTTTAGCAGAAGTAATCATTGATTTAATCCCGCAGTTCACTGCAATTAGCAAACCCACTACTTGGGCCGTGCTCAGCGGCATTTTGCTCGAACAAGCTAAGCCAATTGCTGACACTCTAGAACAGCACGGCTGGATTGTGGCTACTCTGTGGAAGCGCCAAGATTGGTGTTGTTTTAATATTCGGCGGAGTTAACAATATGGTAATTGCTAATTCCTAATTGCTAATTGGTAATTTTGAGTTCATGTTTCATCTTTGGGAAGTGAATTTAAATAAATCTCGCACCTGAAAATAAACCGCGCCAGCCCAGTAAAAACCATTCACCAAAATCAACAACGTTTTTCCAGTATAAGAATTAACAAAACCAAAAACGCGGTAAGTTGAGATCAGCACTAACAACATTTCCACTAGAGAAACAATAGACCCATAGTGCTTCCTATCCCAATAAGAAAACGGACTGATAAAACGGTAATTGCTGAACGGAAAAAAGTGCCGGTGAGCGTCGTCATTGTGGACAGGCAAATCTCCCAGAGAGTGTAGTATCATGCTGATAAACAGAATTTGCACACTTGGCCAGCCAAAGTAATAAGCAATTAGCAAACCAATAACCGCCAGGGGAATTGAATGAAACAGAGCCACAATATTTTGCACAAAAGGCTCATAATATGCTTCTGACCAAATTGTAGCTGCGGGCAAGCGAGCAATGTATTTCGCCCAAAAGTAAAATAAAAATATCGGAATATCCGGCAAAATTCCGCCGATCGCAATAATGAGATTAGCTTGTGGCAGTTGCGGTTTGCCGAGAATAGCGAGATTGATAATAGCGTGGCTGGGAGTCTTCATAGGTAGAGTGCGTCAACTACGATTATCTTATTCATAATTAATCAGATATGAGCTGACGCACCCTACGTGTGAGATAATTGGCTCCTGCTACAAGTGAGGTTGCAGTCGATCGATCAACTGCGCCGCTTGCAGCACTCCCTCAATGCGATCGACTTCAGCGCCATTTTTGAACAACACCAAAGTCGGCAAAGCATAAATGTGATACTGCGACGCCAACTGTTCGTACTTATCCGTGTCAATTTTGACAACCATCAGCTTGTCTTTCATCTGACCACTCACTTGCTCCAAAATCGGTGCCATCATCTGACAAGGCCCGCACCAAGTAGCGTAAAAATCTACCAACACCGGCAAGTCAGAGCCCGATAGTAACTCCTCAAAACTGCTGAACTGTTTTTGAACTGCCATAAGACAAAATAATTTTTTGGGTTCTGGCTCGATTTTAGTGCAAAATTCTCTGGTAGATTGCGAGGATACAATTATGGAACTATTACCAGAGACTTTTCAGAGATTGCGGGGTCAAGTTGCTGTCGTGACCGGTGCGTCGCGGGGAATCGGCCGCGCCGTTGCTTTAACACTAGCAGCAGAGGGCGCTAAAGTCGCCGTCAACTATGCGAGTTCGAGTGCTGCTGCTGATGAGGTGGTAGCAGAAATAGTCGCTGCTGGAGGAGAAGCTGTCGCACTTGCAGCAGATGTCTCGAAAACTGACCAAGTAGATTTACTCACCAGTAATGTCATGGAAAAATGGGGACGGATTGACATTTTGGTGAACAATGCAGGCATTACTCGCGATACTTTGCTGCTGCGGATGAAGTTGGAAGATTGGCAAGCGGTAATTGATTTGAATCTAACCGGTGTGTTTTTGTGTGCAAAAGCTGCCAGTAAAATCATGCTGAAACAGCGAAGCGGCCGAATTATTAATATTGCTTCAGTTGCTGGGCAAATGGGCAATCCCGGACAAGCTAATTACAGTGCGGCAAAAGCTGGGGTAATTGGATTTACTAAAACTGTGGCGAAAGAGTTGGCGAGTCGCGGGATTACTGTGAATGCAGTTGCACCGGGTTTTATCACTACAGATATGACTAAGGATGTCAAGTCTGATGAGATTTTGAAGTATATTCCGCTGGGGAGATATGGGGAAGTTGAGGAAGTTGCCGGGATGGTGAAGTTTTTGGCGGCGGACGCGGCGGCGGCTTATATTACGGGGCAGGTTTTTAATGTCGATGGGGGGATGGTGATGGCTTAGGATTTGATTTTTTAACCGCAGATGCACGCGGATTAACGCGGATATTTGCGGTTAATAATTATTTTAGGACGGCACGCAACTGACTGAGGACTTTTTTGTATTTTGCCATGCGTTGAAAATCTGCCTCTGTGGGATTGGCGATGCGACGAATATCGAGGTTATGAGTAACATCAGCGATTTTGACTCGCAGTGCGATCGGGTTGGCAATCACACGTTCTAAATAGGGTTTGCTGAATAATTGATCGCAGACCACTAGCAGGAGCGATCGATATATTCAAGGTGAGTTAAATATAAGTTT